>DAOSCC010000005.1:0-28631 GCA_035361135.1 Clostridiales bacterium
AAGCGGCAGGAGAGCCACAGGCAGTGCAAATAAGAAGCGCGGCGGAAGAGTGATAATGTTGGAGGGCAAAAACCCGGGAACACCCGCCGCTGTTAAAGATATTGCTCCGGATGACATCGTGTTTGCCATGGATATAGGCACCCGAACCATCGCCGGTGTCATCGGGAGACAGGAAGGAGACGTTTTCCACGTACTTGCCACAGAAGTTTGCGAACACAAAAGCAGGGCGATGATGGACGGACAGATCCATGACATAGACCAGGCCGCTGCTACAGCCATGGAAGTAAAGCGCAGGCTTGAGTATAGGATAGGCTTCAGGCTGAAAAGAGTGGCCATCGCGGCTGCCGGAAGAGTGCTCAGGACATGCCAGGTCAAAGTGGAGAAAAACCTGGAACAGGACATGGAGATCGACGCCGATCTGGTGAGCAGCCTTGAGATAGAAGGGATCCAGCGCGCCCAGACGGTCCTTGACGAAAACTCCGAAGCTGAAGATAAAAACCAGTATTACTGCGTCGGATACAGTGTCATAAACTATTACCTGAACGGATATGTGATATCGAAGCTCACAGGACATAAGGGCAGGACTGCCGGCGTAGAACTGCTTGCAACGTTCCTGCCGCTTACGGTCGTTGACAGCTTATATTCGGTCGTGAACAGGCTGGGCCTGGAGGTCGCAAGCCTGACCCTTGAGCCGATCGCAGCCATCAATGTGGCGATAGCTCCGGACCTGAGGCTGCTGAATCTTGCACTTGTCGATATAGGCGCAGGGACTTCGGACATCGCTCTTACAAAGGACGGAAGCGTGTTTGCATACGCAATGGCGTCTGTCGCAGGAGATGAAATTACAGAAAGCATATCGCAGCGTTATCTCGTGGATTTTGCCACAGCGGAAAAGATCAAAGTATCGCTGTCTTCAGGAAAGGAAAAAATCCGGTTCACCGATATACTGAAAAAGAAGCATGAGATAACGGCAGAGGAAGTCCTGCGCGATATCGGGGATACGATCCGGATGCTTGCATCGGCGATTTCCGGCAAAATACTGGAGTACAACCGCAAAGCTCCCAATGCGGTGTTCCTTGTAGGAGGAGGGAGCCGCATCCCGCTGCTGACGAAGTTCCTGGCGGAGCAGCTTGGTTTGCCGGAAGACAGGGTCGTAGTAAGGGGACGCGATGTGGTCAGGGGCGTTAAGTACAGCGACAAAAAACTGTACGGCCCTGAAGCGGTCACTCCGTTAGGGATAGCGGTCACAGCGCAGATGTATGCGGGGAAGGACTTCCTGTCTGTAACGGTGAACGATAAAAAGCTGAAGCTGTTCAACTCTAAAAAACTGAAGGTTTCCGATGCGCTTGTACTTTATGGATTCAATGGAGGGGATCTGATAGGACGTTCCGGAAAGAGCATAACCTGCACTGTCAACGGCGAAGAGCGCAGGATCCGCGGCGAATACGGGAAAGCGGCGGAGATCTGGCTGAACGGTAAATTGTCAAGCCTTGATGCTTCATTGTCATTCGGGGACAATATCACCGTAATACCGGCTCAGAACGGCAGGGATGCATCGGTGAAGGCATATGAACTTGTGCCTGATTACTGCACCGGCTCTGTCATCCTGAACGGCAGCCCGGTGGATATAAGTACGATAATAACCGTCAATGGGAGACAGGTCGGCGCTGAAACTGAAATAAAGGATGGAGATACAGTTCAGTTTTCGAGAATAAGAACCCTTGGCGATCTGCTGGAAGCAGCGGGTTTTACAGGTATGGACTGCAATATCACGGTCAATGGGATCAGTGACTGCAGGTACGATTATGTGCTGAAAGACAGGGATGTCGTGATATGTGAGGAACGACGCGAGGATTACTCGCCGGCTGCCTCAGAAGATCATGGCGGAAGTGTCGGAAACCTGCACAAAAACGGGGCTGAGACCGAAGCCGGGATCGGAACCGGGACTGAAGCTGAAACCGGGGACATGATGAACATTTATACGCGGCAGGAACCGGACGAATGGTTCGATGTTACTGTGAACGGAAAAACCGTTTCATTGAGGAAAAACCAGGCAAGGCATATGTTCGTTGATATATTCAACTATATAGATTTCGACCTGTCAAAACCGCAGGGAACGATAGTGCTGAGACTGAACGGCAGGCCTGCGGCCTTTACCGATGTGATCGGCGAAGGAGACGAAATAGAGATATATTGGCGAAAATAGCATTGGGGGGTATATTAACTGGACCATTTCAAAGGCAGAAGCCTGAACAAATTCGAAGCATTTGAGCTTATTTACTTAAAGACATCGGTGGTATTTCTCATCGCATCGGCTTTCATATATTTTATTGAAAACATTTTACTGAAGGATGTATCAATAACATCTGATCCTGCCTACCGGATACGGATGATCTGGAGCGCAGCCGCATGCGTGACCGTTTTTGCACTGCTGCTGATAAGATACAAGGTTTTCCGGAGTTTCATGCTTAATAACATATTGGTATACTGCCTTGAAAAAGTACTGTTCAGTTCGATAGTATCTGCGATAGCCATATTTTCAGGTATAGGCGTGTGGTTTTATATAGGCTATCTGCTGCCAATGTGCGCTACGACATACATAAAAGGGAAGAAATACGGATATGCCACGGCGGTCACGTCCGCCATAATACACATGCTGATGCTGTACGGCAGGATTTCACTGGCGGAGGCAGGCGGGATCGCCTCGGATGTCAAAAAGACAATAGGCATGGCTGCAGGCTTATATGTAATATCTTTCATAACCGTATACTTCTTCGGCGAATTATATAAAAACAGGATCGAGGAAGAGTTTCAGGCCACATATGCCACGGAACAGTTCAATGAACGTTACCAGATGCTTAAAAGCGAAATGGATGAGATCATACAGAAATACAGCAGCCTGATAACCAATTCGGATAAGCTGGAGGAATCCAACAAATCCCTTTCAAAAAGCATCGCAGAATTTTATACTCTTAACCAGATCAGCCAGGCCATCGGTTCGATCCTTGATACCAGGGAACTCCTGAAACGCCTTAATGACATAATCCTTGGCGTCGTCGGAGGCAGTTATTCCACAATAGTGCTGTACGATGAAGAATCCGGGCGCCTGAAGGTCCATACGACGAATGTCACGAATCCTGCCGAACTTGCTACGCTGATGGACAATATCAACTGCAGCATCCTGATGGATGTACTCATGAAAGGCGAATGCCTGCTCGAGAACAATGTTGACTATTATCAATACCTGTTTACCTGCGGCAGGAACATAAACTCGCTGATGTGCATACCGCTGACGACAAGTTCGAGAAAATACGGGCTGATACTTGTCGAACACACGATGAGCAATGTGTTTGATACTGAAAACGTGAGATTCCTCAGGATAATCGCGCAGCAGGTCGGAATAGTCATGGAGAATGCGGAGCTTTACCTGAAAATGAAGGAGATGGCGCGGAAAGACGGACTTACCGGGATTTACAACCGCCAGTATTTCCAGGAGAGACTCCAGGCCGAGTTCAGGGAAGCGCAGAAAAATGGCTATCCGCTGTCGCTTGTCATGTATGATATCGACCACTTCAAGAAATTCAATGATATGTACGGCCACCTTTTCGGAGACAAGGTGCTGAAGTCTGTTGCAGAGGTGGTCGCATCGACGCTGAGAAAAGGCGACATGCTGGCCAGGTTCGGGGGAGAAGAATTTACCATACTGCTCCCGCAGACAAGCCTGGATGAAGCATATGAAAAGGTTGAAACATTGAGGAAGCTGATATCGCAGCATGTCATAGAAGATAACCTGATTAACGTATCAGTGACCGCGAGTTTCGGGATATCTTCATATGATGAATGCGCTCTTAATGAAAACGACCTTGTACGTACGGCTGACTATGCGCTTTATGAGGCCAAGGCGTCAGGGCGCAACTGTGTAATGACGGCCAGGAGACTGTACGAAGTCAGGCACTGATAGTGGATACTGACGACCGGGTTTTTGTATTGATAGGTCTGCGGACGTGCACAAAACATTTGCCACGGAGTATTGTGATATTAACAGACCTATCGGGGAGGAAACGTTTATGAGGATAATGGTCGTCAAACTGCCCAGATTTTTCGGCAATCTGATCAGGAAAGTGCTCAGGATGAACTGAAATGCATTAAAAATCAAAGCGACATAAAAGACTTTCGCTAAAGCTTTTATGTCGCTTCGATATATATACGGAAACATTGCTGACCGTACGATGGCTGCTCAGACGGCCCTTGTGACCTTGTTGGAGCGCAGGCATCTGGAGCAAACAGTGATGGTCTTGGGTGTGCCGTTCTCTATCACCCTGACTTTTTTTATGTTGGGCTTCCATGCCCTGTTTGTCCTTCTTACGGAGTGACTCACATTATTGCCGAATACGGTACCTTTATCGCATATCACACATCTTGCCATCTATATCCACCTCCTTAAAGCCGGAGCTTATGATCGCAAAAGCATAACTATTTTAACACAACCGTTCCGAATACTGCAAGTGCTTTTTATCTCAATATGCAGGTATTGTATCAGTTTGTAACAAAACAGTGAGCGTGGCAGCATAAGGACAAAGTAGTCATGCATTACCTTACGGAAGCGGGAGCGGTGTCCAGCCACTATTCCTACATCCACATCCATAATGCATGGCTGGATACCTCCTCTCAATATTTCAGCCGGTCATCCTTGGAACTTATCAGGACTTGACTGCGTCAGGTTAACCTGAATTACGGTGTGGAAAATCCAAGCATGATATATTAGAATTAAATATATGACTATTCTGCGGACTGGAGATGTGCAATGCACAAAGGCTCGGAACTGCTGAACAAACAACTTCAATACCTGAAAGGCGTCGGGGAGGCAAGGGCTGCTCTGTTCAGGAGGCTTGGGGTCCATACGGTGGGAGACGTGATCTCCCATTATCCGAGAGATTATGAAGACCGCAGCAGGCTGAAAAAGATAATTCAGTTGCAGGACGGCGATCAATGTTCTTTTGAAGGGATCATCGCATCAAGGGTAGTCGTGTCGAAGCCCAGGAAAGGCCTTGCCATAAGCAAAGTGAGCATCAGGGACGATACAGGCCTGATAAATGCCGTATGGTTCAACAAGCCGTACCTGAAGGACCAGCTGAAGCCCGGAGAAAGATACCTTTTCTTTGGAAAGGTGACAAGGAGAGGAACTTTCGAGGTACTGAACCCGGTATACGAAAAAACGGATGAGTCAGGGCCTGTGAATACGTGCAGGATCATACCGATATATCCGTCGACAGGCAAACTGACCCAGAACGTCATCCGCTCCGTGATCAGGAATGCATTGGCTTATGCCGGCGACAGCATTGAAGACATTTTGCCCGGGTGGATCAGGGAACGGTATCATCTGGCAGGCGCTCAGTATTCGATCAGCAACATCCACTTTCCCGAAAGTGACGAAGCCTTTCTGAAAGCCCGCGAACGTCTCGTCTTTGAAGAACTGCTGATACTCCAGCTTGCCCTGATGTCAGTGAGGACCGTTCAGGAAAGCGCCGTGCCCGGGATCACATTCGGCGCCCGGGAAGAAGTCCGCAGATTTGTCGAGGGATTGCCGTTCAGGCTGACGAATGCGCAGCTAAGGGTACTTGATGAGATCGAACGCGACATGGAAAGCAGCAAGGTCATGAACCGGCTCGTGCAGGGCGATGTCGGGTCAGGGAAGACCAGCGTCGCCGTCGCTGCGCTTGTAAAAGCTGTGAAAAGCGGGTACCAGGGAGCTTTCATGGTGCCCACCGAAATACTTGCCGCCCAGCATTATTCATCGCTGAAAGATCTGCTGGGACCGCTGGGCTTCAATATAGCCCTGCTGACAGGCAGCGTCGGGACGAAGGATGCCAAAAGGGTACAGGCGGGCGTATCTTCTGGAGAGATAGATATCGCCGTAGGTACCCATGCTTTGATAGAAGATAAGGTGGTTTTCAATAACCTTGGTCTCGTTATCACCGATGAGCAGCACAGGTTCGGTGTAAGGCAGAGAGCCGCGCTGGGGAAGAAAGGGGCCTGCCCTGACATGCTTGTCATGACGGCCACTCCGATACCGAGGACGCTGGCACTGATATTATATGGAGACCTGGATATTTCGATCATCGACGAACTGCCCCCGGGAAGGAAAAAAGTGCTTACATATGCGGTGGACTCGTCGATGCGTGAAAGGGTCTATAATTTTATCAGGAAACAGGTAGCTGAGGGAAGGCAGGTCTACATCGTCTGTCCGCTGGTGGAAGAATCCGATGCCGTTGATGCCGTCTCGGCTTCCGAACTGGCTTTCCAGTTGGCCCACAAAACATTCAGCGACCATAAGGTCGGGCTGATACACGGCAAGATGAGGCCGTCCGAGAAGGACGACGTAATGAGGAGTTTCATATCGGGGGAAACGAGTATCCTGGTTTCGACTACCGTGATCGAGGTCGGCGTCAATGTGCCGAACGCGACGCTTATGGTGATCGAAAACGCGGAAAGATTCGGCCTTTCCCAGCTGCATCAGCTGAGAGGCAGGGTCGGAAGGAGCAGTTACCAGTCATACTGTATACTGTTCAATGACAGTAAATCAGAAATAGCAAAAGAAAGAATGAAGGTAATGACACAAACTTCCGACGGCTTTGTTATTTCGGAAAAAGATCTGGAACTGAGGGGCCCGGGAGATTTCTTCGGGACCAGGCAGCACGGAATACCGGATCTCAAGATAGCTAATTTGTACAAAGATATGGAAATACTTAAAAAAGCACAGGAAGCTGCGGAGATGCTCATCAGGGATGACAGGAAGCTGGAAACGCGTGAAAACCTGCTGCTGGGCCAGGCTGTCCGTGAAAAATACAGCGGAGTAATAAATTCCATAAGTATGAACTGAAGTATAAATAATGCAGGCATAGGGGAGGAATCTGTTATTCTCAGGGTAATATCAGGTTCAGCAAAGGGGCATAATCTCAAAACTCTGAAAGGCATGGCCACGAGGCCTACTTCCGGCATGGTGAAGGAGGCGCTGTTCAGTATCATCGCGCCAAAGGTTGGAGACAGCAAAGTACTGGACCTGTTCGCGGGTTCAGGGGGCCTTGGTATCGAGGCTTTGAGCAGGGGAGCGGCCTGGGCGGTATTTATCGACCGGAACCCGAGGTGCTGCAGCATAATAAAGGAAAACCTGGCACATACGAAACTTTTGGATTTCGCTGAAGTGTATGCAATTGATTATTCGGACGCCATCCGGAAAATGCGCAGGGAACAGCGTAAATTTGACATTATAATCATGGATCCTCCATATAATAAAAATTTTGCTCAGGAAGCGTTAAAACTATTGACAAATAATGATATAATGAAGGACGATGGAATAATAATCGCCGAACACAGTGCTTCAGACGATCTGCCTGAGACCTGCGGCAGGTTCAGGGCGATCGTCAGGAGAGGGTACGGTGATACGATGATTACGATATACAAGGATGGTAAAGACGGTTTATGACACTGGTATATCCTGGAAGTTTCGACCCTATAACAAACGGACATCTCGATATCATAATAAGAGCAGCATGCATCTGCGACGAACTTATCGTGGCAGTAGGGAACAATGAAAGCAAAAAGCCCGCATTCACCGTGGAAGAACGGGTAGAGATGATAAAGGAATCGATAGGCGGCAGGGAAAATATACTTGTAACGAGTTTTACAGGATTGCTTGCTGATTTTGCGAAAAAGGTAGGAGCCCGGGCCGTCATTAAGGGCCTCAGAGCTATGTCTGATTTTGAATATGAGTTCCAGATGGCGCTTCTGAACAAAAAACTTGCGCCGGAACTGGAGACGCTGTTTATGATGACCAGCGTACAATTTTCTTATCTCAGTTCAAGCGCCGTAAAAGAGATCGCCCGGAACGGCGGGTGCATTGACGGGCTGGTACCTGACTGCATAAAGGAAAGGATAGTTGGTAAGCTGACCTGCAGATAGATCATTGGGAGGTTAAAACCATGGAAATTCTTTCGATACTTGAGACATTAGAAGATTTGGTCGAAAAGAGTGTTACTGTTCCTTTTACAGGTAAATGCCTCGTCGACAAGGAGGAGATACTTGAGATCGTAAAGGAACTCAGGCTGAAGCTTCCTGACGATATAAAGCAGGCAAAGTGGGTGAAGGAAGAGCGCCAGAGGATTCTTCTGGATGCCCAGAAAGAAGCCAACAACATGATCAAGGACGCAGAAGGAAAGATCGCGTCCATGGTGAACGAGCACGAGATAACCAAAAAGGCTTACGAGCAGGCCAACGAGATCGTTGCCGCAGCGCAGAAGAATGCCCGCGAGATCAGGCTGGGCACAAAAGAGTATGCTGACAATATACTTAATAAAGTGGAAGAAATACTGACCGATACACTGGCCGTTATCAAGGCGAACAGGGAAGAGCTCAAATAGGGCTCTTTTTTTTCATGGCTTTAAAAAGCAGGATCAAAGAGATGATACCGATCCACACGGCAATAACAACGGCAAGTATCAATGACGAATGCCCGATCGTCCGGACAAAAAAGTGAAAATCGAATGCCGGCAGGCCAAGAGTCGGTTGTGCTGCCACGCTTCCGGGCGGCAGCAGACCCATGCCCGCCCAGGCATATATCGCGGCTGCAGTACCATGCAGCATTTTGCCCAACAGATATGGCCGGATATTTATATCTGTCCCTGAAATGATGCCCATGACCTGGAGATGGACCGAGAGGCCGGCCCAGCCAATTATAAAACTGACGGCAGGCAGCTTTACATGGAGAGGAACGTTGACGCATCGGCTGACAGTTCCGGTTCCGGTGGTTATTTCCAGCAATCCGTTCAAAACTCCTGATACGACACCATTCATATCCCATTTCAGCATATATTCGGGCATCAGCCGCAGGACTGCCGATACTGCCAGCCTGATAAGGCCCGTTTCCTCAAGGAAGCTGATAACGACCGAGAAAAGTACGATGAACCCGCCGATGGAAAGGATCGTGGCGACGGAATTCCTGACCGCGTCGCCGAGCAGTATGCCCGGGTTTTTCCATGTATTTTCGCCCATTTTCAGTTTTTTGCCCGGATCAGTCCTGGCAATTTTCCTGTTTTGACTGCCGGTACCAAATGGTCCCATGGAATGCCTTTTGCCTTCCAAATCAGCGGCGGACCTTGGAACAGGTATGTTTCCGGGTACGGAAGGCGTTTTTCCTGATTGCCTGTAAAACCTGAAAACCAACCCGACAGTGAGGGACGCCAGAAGGTGGCAGATGAACAGGAAATAGCCGATGGCCGGCGATCCGAGCATGCCTGTGCCTACGGCGCCTATTATGAAAATGGGGCCGGAATTGTTTGTAAAGGCAAGCAGCCGTTCTGCTTCAGTTTTGGTGATAGCCTTGTTTTTCCTTAGATCCGCTGTTATCTTGGCGCCGACCGGGTACCCGGATGTCACGCCAAGAGCCAGGGCCAGGGAAGAGCAGCCCGGCAGGTTGAACAATGGTCTCATGACAGGTTCCAGCAGTGTCCCGGCCATGTATGTGAAACCGGATGAGCTCAACAGTTCCGAGGCTGCGAAAAAAGGGAAAAGTGACGGTACGACTACGGCAGTCCAGAGGTTCAGGCCTTTTAGTGCAGCTTTTGCAGCCGTATCGGAAAAAAGGACCAGGCACACTGTGAAAATGACGCATAATGCGGGAAAGGCCAGCCGCCGCAGATATATGGTCATGGGATGCCGCACGGATATTAGTAGCGCTACCGAAACCAGGATCAGGACAAGAAGAGTGTATATCATTGCCAAACTGCCTCTAAAATGCTACTAATGAATTATTATTATCGGTTCGGCGAAATATTCCTGATAAGAGATATGCTGCTGTCCACTGCGAGTGGATCCATGGACATGACAAAAGGCAGTCATCTGCCGTAACTGCAGGGCGCAGCGACGCCAGATGACTGCCTTTACTCCGGACGGTCCTATTCGACCACGGTTATCCATCCGAACTCGTCTTTTACGGTACCGTTCTGTATGCCTGTTATCGTATTGTATAGTTTCAGTGAAACTTCTCCTATCTTTCCGTCGTTTATGGTAATGACCTTTCCGTCCCAGTTGAGTTCACCTATCGGTGAGATGACGGCGGCTGTGCCTGTACCGAAAGCTTCATCCAGTTTTCCTTCTGCATACGCGTCAAACAGTTCCTGGACGGCAAGCTTTCTTTCATTTACCTTGTATCCCCATTTCCTGAGCAAATGGATGCTCGAATCCCTGGTGATGCCCGGCAGGATGCTGCCATCGAGAGCAGGTGTTACGACCTCGTCGCCGATCTTGAAGAAAACATTCATTGAACCGACTTCTTCTATGTATTTCCTTTCGACGCCATCCAGCCAGAGAACCTGCACATAGCCTTTCTCATAGGCTATTTCCTGTGACTTGAGGCTTGCCGCATAATTGCCGGGTGTCTTTGCGAAACCTGTACCGCCTCTTACGGCACGCACATATTCATTCTCGACCATTATTTTCACGGGGTTGATGCCGGTCGGATAGTATGCGCCGCTGGGAGAGAGTATTATTATGAATTTGTACGTATAGGACGGCCTGACACCGAGATAAGGATCGGTGGAAATTATGAAAGGCCTGATATAAAGCGATGTTCCGGGTTCTGACGGGATCCAGTCCTTATCTATGCTGACGAGGGCCTTGACCGCTTCCACTCCGAATTCCTCATCTATAGGCGGTATCGACATCCTGTCGTTCGACTTGTTTATCCTTTTCATGTTCATGTCAGGTCTGAAGAGGAAAATCCTGCCGTCAGCCGATTTGTAAGCCTTCAGGCCTTCAAATATCGCCTGGCCGTAATGGAATACCATCGTGGAGGGTTCCAGACACAACGGACCGTACGGGACTATGCGCGGGTCATGCCAGCCCTTCTCCGGATTGTAATCCATGATGAACATGTGATCTGTAAAATAATGCCCGAAACCAAGATTTTTTTGATCCGGCTTCGGCTTGGGGTTCTGCGTTTTCTGGATTTTTATTTCCTGTGCCACTTTACACCAACCTCCTGACATTTATTTGCTCAAAATATTTTTTTCTATTATGCATCTTTTTTTCTGAAAAATCCATACCTGCGGCAAAACTTGTTAAATTTAAGCAAAATATTTTTAACATATTCACAAAATGGTATATAATGAAATATGGTACCGCAAATCGTGCTGAGGAGGGTCAGATATGGACAACAACGTCGCTTCCAG
Source organism: Clostridiales bacterium (assembly GCA_035361135.1). Classification (GTDB taxonomy): domain Bacteria; phylum Bacillota; class Clostridia; order Acetivibrionales; family DTU013; genus DTU013. Next base: position 11,226 of record DAOSCC010000005.1, read on the forward strand.
GAGGAATGTGGATTACAGGTCCGCTTCAAGGAGGGTCAACAGATTTGTATTGCTGCTCAACTGGGCGATCGACATTTTCCTGATAGCAGGATATGCGCTGGAATATCTGAAGGGCGGCAAAAAGCTTTCATATCTGATGGTGATGTCGGCGATAGTCATAATTCCGATGGTCATAGCCACAATCATATTCCGGAAAAACAACCGATCCAACATAATGAAGTATGTGACGCTGTCCGGGTATTTCATACTTTATACATTTGTGATGTTCACTGCGTCGCCTGGCAGGCTGCAGGTGTTTGCATATATGTTTCCTATTGTGCTCAGTTATTTCCTGTATTTCGACCTTAAGCTGGTGCTTATAGGCGGCACCGCTTTCACGCTTGTCAATATTGCGAGGATAATCTGGCTGATGTTTTTCCTCGGACAAAACAGCAGTTTCGAGACTACGGATTACCTGATACAGTTTGGCTGCGTCCTGACATTTTCCTTATCGCTCATATATTCCACGAAAATATCCAATACGTTCAGTGATGAGAAAATAATGGATATAAGGACAGAACAGGAGAACCAGGAAAGGATACTCAGGGATGTGCTGAAAATAGCGGCGGTACTGGACAGGAACTCCAAGGAGGTGCACCGTATAGTCAAGGAACTGGAAGAAATCACGAATGTAGCATCGAACGCCGTGCAGGAAATAGAAAAAGGCGCGGCCGATACTGCTGCAAATATACAGGTGCAGTCCGGGCTCACCCATGATATACACCAGCTTATCAGCGACACTTCGAAGGATTCGGAAACAATGGAGCTGATATCTGTGAATACTGCTGAGGCAGTGTCCGAGGGTATGAAGATAATCGAGATCCTTAACGGGAAATCGGACGATGTCAGCCAGAACAGCGACAGTGCTTACAATATAATGCTTGACCTGAAAAAGAAGACCGGCGAGATACGAACCATAACTGACCTTATCTCGAGCATATCCGAGCAGACGAACCTGCTGTCGCTGAATGCAGCTATAGAAAGCGCAAGGGCAGGCGAGGCGGGAAAGGGGTTTGCAGTTGTAGCTGACGAGATAAGGAAGCTGGCGGTTCAGAGCAAGGAGTCCACCGACAGCATAATCAAGATTATAAACGACTTGTACGAACAGACCGACAGATCCGTGGAAGCCGTGCTGAAACTCAAGGAAGCAAATGAAGAGCAGAACGCGCTGGTTTCGAGGACCATGGAGATTTTTACGAGCATCAGCCGGAAAATGGACGAAGTAAGGGAAAGCGTCAACAGGGTAAATGAAAAAGTCAGCAAGATCCTTGAAGCAAACAACAGGATGGTGGAAAGCATAAATGAGATATCTGCGGTAAGCGAACAGGTAACTGCCAGTGCAGAGGAGGCATGCGCCCTCTCCGCCCAAAATATAGAAAAGGCGAAAGAGGCCGGGATGTATGTGGAAGAGCTGATCGAAACTTCGATGCAGATGAGCAAATACCAGAACTGATATACTTCTGACGGAACAGGGACTGATGGAGGAGCGATGAACGAGATATTTCTGCCCAGGATGTATGTTGACAGCTTCGCTGAAATTACCGCCGACATACTGAGAAAGAATGATATACAAGGTCTGATACTTGACGTCGATAATACGCTTGTCCCGAATCACGTGGCCGATCCCGACGACAGCGTGCTGAACTGGATAGAATCGATGAAAGCATCGGGTTTCAAGCTTTGCATAGTTTCGAACGGTGCAAAAAGGCGTGTTTCAAGGTTCAATGAAAAACTGAAGCTGTATGCGATACACAGAGCTATGAAACCTGTAAAAAGTGCTTTTCTGAAAGCCGGCAGGCTTATGGGCCTTGAGAGCCGGCACGTCGCTGTCGTTGGAGACCAGATCTTTACGGATGTTTACGGAGGCAACCGTGCCGGCATGTTTACCATACTCGTCAGGCCTATAGACCAGCGCGAGGGCAGACTGGTGAAGCTCAAAAGGATCTTTGAAAAGCGTATACTCAGGGGATATGCCCCGAAGACAAAGTAACGGGCGGCAATGAGGAGTTTGCAGATGGTGCTTGATAAGAGGGTCGACGGCAGAACAAAGCTGACAGGACTGATAGGGAACCCGGTGGAACATACTGTTTCACCGGTCATCCATAACAGCCTTTTTTCGTATTTGGGCATAAACGGGATATATATTCCGATGAAAACCGATGAAGCAGGCCTTGAGACAGCCGTCAGGGGACTGGCGGCACTTGGGTTCACAGGGTTCAACGTAACGATACCATACAAGGAGGCTGTCTGCGATCTCCTGGATGAGACCGATGATGAGGTAAAGTTGCTCGGAGCCGCAAACACCGTTAGAATCAAAGACGGCAGGCTGTATGGATATAACACCGACGGCGAAGGCTTCGTGACAGCATTCAAAAAACAGACCGGTTCGGATTTTTCGGGGAAAAAGATCTGCATACTGGGAGCAGGAGGCACTGCAAGGACGCTGGCTGTAAAAGTTGTACAGGAGGGAGCCGGCGAAGTCTGCATTATAAACAGGACCGTACCCAAGGCTGACGAGATAGCCGGATATATCAACAGGACCCTGCTTAAGAACAGCGGCTTAAGAAAGCCCGTCTTTACTGCAGCGCCCGGAACCGGCCAGGCACACGGGGTGCTCAACGGGTCCGAAATCATTATCAATACTACATCCGTCGGCATGTTCCCGAATACGGACGCAAGCCCCGTGGGAGATAATGTGGATTACCTGACAAAACCGATAGTTTACGACGTAATATATAATCCTGCCGAGACCAGGTTCCTTGCCTCGGCGCGGATGAAAGGCTGCAGGACATACAACGGGGCCGGCATGCTGTTCTACCAGGGGATCAAAGCTTTCGAGATCTGGATGGAGACAAAGGTACCTGATGATGTTTTACAGGAACTTTCGACATCATTTTTGAAATATCTGGAGGTTTAAAGGGTTTTTTCGTCTGTACGGCGAATAAAATAATGAATTTATCGGACAGGTGAAGAAATGGCGGCTTACTATGTATTCATTTTCATTCTCGGACTGGTTGTGGGGTCGTTCGTGAATGTCCTCATATACAGAGTGCCTCTGCACAAATCCATCGTGGCTCCGCCGTCGTCATGCACATCCTGCGGGGAAAGGCTGACCGTCCCGGACCTTATACCGGTCTTCAGCTACATTTTCCTCAAGGGAAGATGCAGGCACTGCGGGGAGCGCATTTCGCCAAGGTATCCGCTGGTGGAACTGCTGACGGCTGCCATGTTCGTCATCCTGTTCACCAGGTTCGGGTTTACGGTGCCCTTCATTGCTTATGCTTACCTTATGACGATACTGGCCGCAGTGTTTTTTATAGATATCGACCACAGGATAATACCAAACGGCCTGGTGCTTGCAGCTTTGGCTGGCGGTTTGGCGTTTTTTGCATGGAACTGCATATCTCCGGATCCTTTGGTTTTCGGAGATGAAAAATGGTGGACACCGTTGGCCGGCCTGCTTCCTGGATCGGGGTTCCTGCTGCTGGTCGCCATATTGGGCTCACTGATATACAGGACAGAAGATGCCATGGGGATGGGAGATGTCAAGCTGATGGCGCCGGTCGGGCTGTTCCTGGGCTGGAGGCTTTGCATAACTGCACTTGCGGTATCTGTACTTTTGGGCGGCCTGGTCTCGATGGCACTGATACTTCTTGGGATCAAAAAGAGAAAGGATACTGTGGCATTCGGACCATTCATAGTTGCCGGTACGTTCGTGACCATGATCTGGGGCTGGGAGCTCACAGAATGGTTCTTCAACTATATAAATGCATAAGGCTTAAGCCAAAGCAAATTTAACGGTCAGGGAGGAAATTAAAAATGGTACAGATCAAAAATTATATGGAAGATGTCGTATTCGGACAAATGAAGGAAGTACTCGCGGACATCAATATGTGCACATGTGAGAAATGTCTTCTGGACGTTGCCGCCATAGCGCTCAATGACCTTCCGCCCAAATATGTGGTTACTGAAAAGGGAGAACTGTATTCCAAGGTAAACACGCTCGGACAGCAGTTCGAGGTCGGTGTGGTGGCTGCGCTCACAAAAGCGGCAGTATTGGTGAAGAGAAGGCCGCGCCACATCTGATCCGGATGCCCGGACCAGTTGGATAACTCGGTGATGAAGGGGAAACATAACGATATGAGGAAAAGGATCATTGTAATCAACGGTCCCAATCTGAATCTGCTCGGAACGCGGGAAACGGACGTGTATGGGACAGTCACGCTGGCCGAAATAGCTGCGGCTGTCGTCGAAGAAGCTGACAGTCTTGGCCTGGATGTGGATTTTATTCAGACCAACCATGAAGGCGAGATCATTGACAAGCTCCATGAGTCCCGCGGGAAATATGATCTTGTGATCCTGAATCCCGGTGCATACACCCATTACAGCATTGCGATACGCGATGCCGTAAAAGCTGTGGAACTTCCGTGTATCGAAGTACACCTTTCGAACGTCCATGCCAGGGAAGAGTTCAGGAGCAAGTCGGTGATCGCTCCCGTATGCGTCGGGCAGATAAGCGGGTTTGGAGCCAACAGCTATATCATCGCACTCAAGGCAGCCGCATTGCTGCTAAGCTGAAAGTAAAGGAGACGTATTACTGTGACAATATATGGCAACAGACTGGACAGTATCAGGAGAAAAATGGCATCATCGAACATCGATGCGGTATTGGTAACAAAACGTGTGAACTATATGTATTTATCAGGTTTTACCGGTACTGCGGCGATCCTTTTCATAAGCGGAGCACGCGCTGTCCTGCTGACCGATTTCAGGTATGTGGAGCAGGCAGCGAAGCAGGCTCCTGATTATGAAATCGTGCGGTACGTGACGGATCAGTACGAGGAAATTAACAAGCTTCTTGAAAGCGAAGGAATAAAAAGGCTTGCCTTTGAAGAATGCCATTTGTCCTACAAGCAATACACCCAGTACCTCGGGAAACTGAAGGTGGATGAATTCGTCCCTCTCGGAGGCATGATCGAGGAACTGCGCAGTATCAAGGATGAAACGGAGATCAGCCTTATCAGGAAAGCTGTGGATATAGCAGATGATGCTTTTTCGTATATCCTGGGCGTCATAAAGCCGGGTATCACGGAACTCGATATTGCGGACGAACTCGAACACCATATGAAGCGCCTGGGCGCTGAAGGCCCGTCTTTCGAGACCATCGTGGCGTCGGGAAAACGGGCGTCGATGCCACATGGGGTGGCTTCCGAAAAGAAAATTGAGCACGGGGACGTCGTGACTCTTGACTTTGGAGCAATATATAAAGGATATTGCTCCGATATCACGAGGACCGTCTTTGTCGGAAAACCCGAGGGGGAGATCGAGAAGATATACAGGATAGTGCTCGATGCGAACAGGAGGGGCATTGAGGCTGTCAGAAGCGGCATACTGGCAAAAGAGGCGGATTCGGCCGCCAGGGAGTTCATAAAGGAAGCAGGCTACGGAGATAACTTCGGACACGGTCTTGGACACGGCGTCGGCCTTGAGATACACGAAGACCCGACCCTCTCGCCCAGAGGGGATATCGTGCTTAAGGACGGAATGGTCGTTACGGTGGAACCGGGCATATATGTTACAGACCTCGGCGGCGTGAGGATAGAGGACATGGTGGTCGTAAACGGCGATAGTGCGCTTGTTCTGACGAAATCTCCCAAGGAAATGATCATATTGTGAAACAGCGCTTATAATTAGAAATTTTTCCTTGAAATACATGGTATTTTATTTTAATATTATATGGGCATTATATGGGCAATACCGGGAACCGGCTATTTGCCCGGATGAGCCAAATCGAAGTCAAGCAAATATCGGAGGTAGGAATTTATGATAACAGCAGGCGATTTCAGGAATGGAGTAACTTTCGAACTGGATGGACAGGTATTCCAGGTAGTTGAGTTTATGCATGTGAAGCCCGGAAAAGGCGCGGCTTTTGTCAGGACGAAACTCAAAAACGTCATTACTGGGGCAACCATAGAAAGGACATTCAGCCCTACGGACAAGATGCCAGAGGCCCATATCGAAAGAAAGGACATGCAGTATCTGTACAATGACGGAGATCTGTACTATTTCATGGATATGGAAACCTACGAGCAGGTACCGCTGGGAGCTGATACTGTAGGTGATTCCCTGAAATTCGTCAAGGAGAACATGAATGTTAAGATCCTGTCATTCAAAGGGAATGTATTCGGCATAGAGCCCCCCACATTCGTGGAACTCGAGGTCGTCGAAACGGAACCGGGCTTCAGGGGGGATACTGCCACCAATACGACGAAGCCTGCAACGGTTGAGACCGGGGCTATCGTGAAAGTACCGCTGTTTGTCGACAAGGGCGATGTGATCAGGATCGACACAAGGACCGGAGAGTATCTTGAAAGAGCATAAGCGTTTGAATAAATTTCCTGCACGGGGAGATAATATTCAGTACATTATCTAATATCACTTACGGATCCGGTCATTGTACCGATCAGTGATCATGGAGGTGCTTATGAACTATCTGAGGGAAAGAGTAGCATATCTGAAAGGACTGGCAGACGGAATGAAGCTGGATACTTCCACCAATGAAGGCAAGCTTCTCAAAGCTATACTGGAAGTGCTTGATGATATGGCCCTGGCTGTCGATGACATCGAAGAGGCCCAGGAACAGCTCAGCGAGCAGGTGGATGAAATAGACGAAGATCTGGCTGAGATAGAGGACCTTTTATATGGTGTGGATGACGAGGATGAAGAAGAGTACTGCTATGATGAGGATGACGATGAAGAAGATGAAGAAATAGTCGAACTTGAGTGTCCTCATTGCGGAGAGACGGTCAATCTTGAAGATGCATTCATGAGAGGAAATACTGTCCTTTGTCCTCATTGCAGCAAAGAGATCGAGATAGAATTCGACTGCGACTGCGAAGACTGTGAAGACAACGAAGAAGATGCTGAGGACTGAAGTACCTGGATTTTCAGAAGTGCTCAGATATCGTGATGATTCAGGCGGGATCCGGAGACAGTCGACCCGCCTTTTGATTTTTGGGGTGAACGGTATGAGCGTCAAAGCGTTGTTGAGGGAAATAATCGAATGGATCGTTATATTCGGGGCGGCCTTCGTACTTGTGGCTTTGCTGAATACAGCGGTTTTTTCAGCCACGCAGGTTAAGCAGACGTCGATGCAGGATACACTGCAGGAAGGTCAGCACCTGCTGATCGAAAAGATCAGCTATACTTTCGGCGACCCTTCAAGGGGCGATATCATAGTGTTTCTTGAGAACAAGTACCCGGAGAACTATATCGAAAAGGTCAGGATATTTATCACCGATGTAGGAGACATACTGAAACCTCCCGAAAGAAAGACCAATATCAGGATGGTAAAAAGAGTTATAGGAGTCCCGGGCGACGAGGTGGATATTCGTGACGGGAAAGTATATGTGAACGGCATCGAACTCGAAGAAGAATACGTTAAGGGAGTGACGTTCCAGAGAGAGCAGCCGATGCCTGTAAAACTGGATGAGGACGAATATTTCGTAATGGGTGACAACAGGGAGGTCAGCAAGGACAGCAGGACTTTCGGCCCGGTAGACCGCAGCCAGATAGAAGGGAAAGCAGTATTTCGGTTCTGGCCCTTGTCCGGGTTTGGAACCCTGAAGTAACCACACACGAAAATGACGGATCAATCGAATAATGATAAGAAAACAGGCCTTTGAGCAGGGCCTGTTTTTTGTGTGCACTTTAAGTCATAAAAGTGGACAAAGCCAAATAATTATAAGTAAACAGGCAAGGACGTCCAACGTTCCGGAGTCTGAATACGATCGATGCGGGGAAACGGCTATGAAAGAAAACTCCGACGGCAAATTATCAGTAAAAGCGATGAGCAGCCTCAGGAAAGATATACTTCCGATGATTTCCGGAAGAGTTGCCGCGGCCATCTCAGGGGCATTGATCTATGGACTGGAGCCGCTTGAGGAAATAAGGCTGAGGGCGGAGAAACCGCTTGTACTGCAGAACTGGTCCCGGGAATGGTTCATCGGCAGTGACGGACTGCCGTCTCCGAAACCGGCAGGCAGTTTTATCGTGACCCAGGAAGATATCAGGACCACACTGGAGCTTATGAGCGAAAATTCGGTCTATGCCTACCAGGACGAGATCAAGAACGGGTTCATAACGATCAGGGGAGGGCACCGGGTCGGTATTGCGGGAAGGGCTGTACTCGACGGTGAGTCGATCAGGAACATTAAGGACATATCAGGGCTTAACATCCGCATTTCCAACCAGGTATTCGGCTGTTCGTCAAAGGTTTTGAAATATCTGATCAAAAACGGCACCGATATATACAATACGCTCATCATATCACCTCCACAGTGCGGAAAAACTACTATCCTTCGGGATATTGCCAGGAATATAAGCAATGGGGTGCCGGAACTCGGCTTCAAAGGGGTCAAGGTGGCAATAGTCGATGAGAGATCCGAGATAGCAGCAATGCTAAGGGGCGTGCCGCAAAATGACGTCGGCCTTAGGACGGACGTGCTCGACGGCTGCCCCAAGAGCATCGGTATGAAAATGATGATAAGGTCCATGTCCCCGAAAGTGATAATCACTGATGAAATAGGCAATGATGGGGACAGGGAGGCAGTTCACAGCGTACTGAACGCAGGCGTCAGGATAATAACCACCGCTCACGGCTACAACATTTCTGAACTCAAAAGCAGGAGGGAAGTCCTAATGCTTTTGGAAGACAAGGTATTTGAAAGGTATATCGTGCTTGATGATTCGGACGGCCCTGGCACACTGTCGGAGGTCGTGGATGGAACAGATATGAGAGTGATATGGGGGTCCGGCCACCATGTTTCTTAAAGTATTAGGGAGCATTATCGTGCTGCTGTCGAGCAGCTTTCTCGGATACATAATGTCAAGGGACTGCAGCAAAAGGCCGCAGCAGCTTCGCAGCCTGCAGAACCTGCTGCAGATGTTCGAAAACCAGATATCTTATTCATCTGACGTACTGGCCGAAGCGTTCGAACGGATAAGCAGGGCTGGCGGCGAGACAGGGATCTTTTTCAGGACCACCGTGGATCTGCTGAAAAACGGCAGTGCTGCAAATGCGTCGGAAGCATGGGAGAAGGCTGTTAAGAAGTGTATCGGCAGGACTGCCCTGAAAAGGGAGGATGAACAGATACTGCTGTCCTTTGGAAAGTCGCTGGGAAGCACTGATCTTGAGGGGCAGATCAAAAACATACGCCTGGCGCTGGGACAGCTTGCCCTGCAGGTAGAAAAGGCGGAAGAAAACAGGAAAAAGAACGAATCGATGTATAAAAGCCTTGGGATACTCGGAGGGTTGGCCCTGGTCATCATTCTTATATAGATTTGTGTTCCGTTGCTGCGCTCATATCCGGAAGAGGTCTGTAATAAAGTAACAACAGGAATGATCGACGAACAAAAGAATCACTTCGCAAAGGAGCTGTGCAGATCTATGGGTATTGACTTGATTTTCAGGATAGCTGCGATCGGGATCCTGGTGGCGGTGCTCAATCAACTGCTGATCAGGTCGGGCAGGGAAGAACAGGCAATGATGACCACGCTGGCAGGACTGATTGTGGTGCTTTTGATAATCGTCAAGGAGATAGCGGTCCTGTTCGACACTGTAAAAACCATTTTCAGGCTCGACTGACCTGGCGACATGCAGGAACCTTGAAAGCACAGAGGGATAAGGTATGGAGATTGTTCAGATCATAGGGATCGGCCTGGTTTCTACTATTATTATGATCATACTGCGGAAGCAGAAGCCGGAGATTGCCGTACTGGCCGGGATAGCTGCAGGAGCGCTCATGTTTCTGCTTATTGCCGCCAAGTTGTCAGCAGTGGTCGACCTTCTTGAGGAATACGCTGCCAGGGCTGATATCAGGCCGATGTACTTTTCTGCCGTGCTGAAGATAACGGGAATAGCATATATTGCCGAATTTGGCGCTGAAATATGCAGGGATGCTGGTGAAGGAGCCATAGCGGCGAAAATAGAGCTGGTCGGCAAGGTGATCATAGTTACGCTGGCAATACCGATAATCACTTCTTTACTCGACCTTGTGCTGAAAATAATGCCATAACGGGGGATAAAGCAATATGGTTTACATAAGGGTTATGAAAGTACTGCTGCCAGTGTTTTTATCAGTATTGGCAGCGGTCCTGCTCATGGCGGACGACTGCCGGGCTGAAAGAGATACTGATGCCATGGACGCCATGAAAACTGAAACTGCCGATATACTCGGAGAACAGATCGAGGCGGGCGGGATAGGCAGGATAGGCCATGAACTTGGGAAATATACGGACGAAGAAACGATGGAGATGTTTGAGGGATTTGATGCTGAGCGGCTGATAAGCGATCTGGCGGCCGGTACGGCGGATATGGATCTGAAAGGAACAGGCCGGAAACTGCTGCGTTTTTTTTTCAGGGAGCTTTACCAGAACATCGGGATACTGGTGAAGATCACTGTGCTGGTGGTGATCTGTGCACTGCTGAAAAACCTCCAGACAGGTTTTATGAGTGAAGGGGCCGGGCAGATAGCTTTTTATGTCTGCTATATAGTATTGGTGTCGATGCTGCTTGTAAGTTTCGGTACGGTGATGAAAATGGGCATTGGCATCATCGACCGCATGATCGGCTTCATGTATGCCTCTGTACCTGTTCTGATGGCACTGCTTATCTCAGGAGGGAATATCACAGCCGGAGGCATACTGCATCCTGTTATGCTGCTCATAGTTGAGATTTCCGCCACGCTCATAAGGAACGTATTCGTCCCGCTTGTTTTCATTTCAGCGATATTGACAATCATCAACAACATATCGGAAAAAATCCAGCTTACGAGGCTTGTTAACCTGATAAAACAGATAGTGTCTTGGTCTCTTGGCATCATACTCACCGTTTTTATAATTGCCATCTCGATACAGGGATCCCTGGGGGCGGTGATAGACGGCGCTACCCAGAAGGCGGCTAAATTTGCCATAAGCACGTTCATACCCATAGTCGGCAAGACTCTCTCGGATGCCGCAGACACAGTCATAGGCTGTACGCTGATGATAAAAAACGCAGCGGGGATCGGTGTAATGGCAGGCATCCTGCTCATATGCGTGCTGCCGCTGATCAAGATCATCGCCCTCGCAGGCTTGTTCAAAGCGGCTGGGGCATTGCTCGAGCCGATATCGGAGAGCCGCATCACGAACTGCATAAATGACATAGCCGGTTCGATGATCCATATATTTGCATTGTCAGCTTCGGTGGCATTCATGTTCGTTGTGAGCGTTACCGCGCTGATAAGCGCGGGGAACATCAGCGCCATGCTCAGATAGGAAAAGTTTTCGGGAGGATGGGCGGCAATGCTTGAGTTCATAAAAAACTGGACTGCCAATATCGTTGTTCTCGTACTGTTTATCGTAATCACTGAAATGCTGCTGCCAAAGGGCAAAGTGAAAAAATATGCAAACCTGATGACAGGCACCATACTGATCATCGCCATCATCGAACCTGTTACCGGCCTGTTCGGAAAGTCCTTTGATTTCACTTTCTCCCAGGCAGTGACGGCGGGCAGCATCGATAAAAAAGAAATCGAAAAGGCAGGCAGGATGTTTGAGGAGGAGCAGGTAAGGCAGACCATCAGGCTGTACAGGAACAGGATAATAGAGCAGATAGAGCACCAGGCGCGGGAGGTGGAGGGAGTAAAGGATGCGAAAGCTGATGTGATCATAAACGAGGACAGCAGTTCTCCTTCTTTTGGAGAGATCAAGCGCATTTATATCGAAGCGGAAGTCGAAGGCGGACCGGCGGGACACAACAGTACGGACAATCAGGACGGAAGCGGGGCGTTCGGCGGCAGTGTGCCTGCAAATGACGGAGCCCCGGATGTGGTCATGGTTCCCGGTATCCGGGAAGTCGAACGGATAAGGATCGGAGGCCTGGACGGAATGAAGAGAAAGGCTTCAGTTGACCGGAGACTGGAGGAACGACTGTCGGAACGCATTGCAAATGCGTTCGGTGTAAACCGTGAACATATAATCATCACACAGGTTGCGAGGTGATCCCATGGAAACTGTATATAAGATAATCGGCAGGATAAGGGAATGGATAGCCCGACAGGACAGGAAAAAACTAGCTGAGAATACGGCCATCGTGATTATCATTGGAGTGATCATAATCATAGCCGGATCAGCAATACTGGCTCCCCGGAAGAGCAGGCAGGATGCCCCTGTACAGGAAACGGCCCGGAGCGGGACGGCCCATGCTGATATCGTGCAGGACGCGGAGAAAGAAGGAGATATCGAAACACGGCTGAAATCGATACTGTCGCAGATCGAGGGAGTTGGAAAAGTGGATGTCATGATCACATATTCCTCTACAGCGGAAAAGGTACCGGCTTATGATATCAAAAGAAGCCAGGATGAAACCGAAGAAAAGGACAGTGCGGGCGGGACCAGGAAAATAAGGGGAGAGGAATATGAGAGTTCCCTGGCATATGAGGATATGTCTTCAGGAGGGAAATCACCTGTGATACTCAAAAAGCTGGAGCCGGAAATACGGGGCGTGCTGGTGGTGGCCGAGGGCGCTGAGAATATCGAGGTGAGAGACAGGATCTGCAGAGCTGTGACAGTGGTGCTGGACGTATCCGCCAACAGGGTCCAGGTTGTACAGAGGAAAAAATGAAGTTCTCTGAAAGCATTTCTTTTGAACAGATCCGTTATAAACGCAAAAAGTGCTGAATATATTATTAACTGAGATGGACAGATAGAGTGTTCAAAATGTCGCAAGTATCATGAAGGGGGCATTGTGATGATGATATTGAAAAGGAAGCAGATAGTTATCCTGGCGCTGATACTGCTGATCGTCGTAGCGGGCTACCTGCAATACAGTTACAGGCAGGGAAATACGTCGGCTGATTCGGAAGGCAAGCTTGGAGAAGCATTGTATGTCGACAATGAGATAATAAATGAAGGGATGGCCGGATCGGTTTCCGACCTGGCTGATGAAGGTTTTGGCGACCAGGTAAATGTAACGGCATCGAAAATGGCAAATGACTACTTCATCCAGGCTAAACTAGACAAAGAACAGAGCAGGAGCGAAGCGGCCGATTCGCTGAAGGCAATAGCGGAAGATGCATCGGTAAGCCCTGAGATAAGGGAGGAAGCCCACAGTAAAATGATCGCGCTGGCAGAGACCGTCGAGAAAGAATCGAGGATCGAGATACTGATCAACAAGATGGGCTTCGAAGACAGTTTTATACTGTTTGCCGATAACGGAAGCGTCGACATAATCGTGAAGACGCCCAGCCTTACCAGTTCCCAGGCGGCCCAGATCACCGACATAGTGATGCGCCAGGCAGATGTAGATGTCGAGGATATCCACATAAGCACGATGTTCTGATGCTGCGGGGCGATCCTTTGTCCCCGGTCGATTTACTTTGACAATCAAACGTGCTATAATTTAAAAGCAAACAAACATGTGGAGGCAAGCGATGGAAGAGAATGTACAGAGCGTGAGCAATGATATAGGGACTATAAAGATAACCGATGAGGTTGTGGCAATAATAGCAGGGATCGCCGCCATGGAAGTTCCCGGAGTGACGTCCATGAGCGGAGGTATAGCAGGAGGCATAGCGGAAGCCCTGGGAAGGAAAAACCTGTCCAAGGGCGTAAAGGTCGAGGTGGGAGAGAAGGAAGCTGCAATCGACCTGTATATAATCGTAGAATATGGGTACAGGATACCTGAAGTGGCATGGACGATACAGGAGAAAGTGAAGAATGCGGTCGAAGATATGACAGGTCTGAAGGTTGTCGAAGTGAACATACATATCCAGGGCGTCAATATAGGGAGCGAACACAGGAAGGAACTGCTGGAAGATCAATCGAAGCAAAAATGAACATAATACCGTAAATAAACCCGTCAGGGTTTATTTTTTTTGGAAAATACACTATAATAAGGTGTGGGGACACTCCTCAGGAAAACGGAACGGGGACACTCTTCTACAGGGAAGCAACTACTTAGGGCTGAAGAATGTCCCCGTGGCTGGGGTTGAGGAATGTCGCCCATTTGATAAGGTGTGGGGACACTCCTCAGGGGAAGATGTCGCCCATTTGATAGACACTCCGCCGAAATCCTTGTTCCGAAAGGTGGGTTAACAAATGAAGATCTTTTTCAGGATACTTTTGGCCATATATGCGTTCTGCCTGGCTGTGTTTTCAGCATTTGCCATGTATGTGGCGATCCAGCCGGCTGCATATGTGGATATCTCAGAGCAAATAATCCAGGCCATTTCGACAGATAATGCCACGGCGCTCAGGATCGCGGTATTCGCCGTCGCACTGGTATTTTTTGCTCTGAGCATTATGTTCCTGCTGTCCGGTGTCAGAAGCAGCAAGGATAAAAAAGCTGTCAGCAAACATACTAGTATCGGGGAGATAAGGATCTCGCTCAATTCTATTGAAAATATCGCAATAAATGCATCCAAAAAGACCAATGGAGTCAGGGATTCAAAGACCATGGTCAGGAAAACGGATGATGGGGTGGAAATAGAGATCAGAGTGGTAGTGATGCCGGACATGAGCATTCCCGCCATAACCGAGGATGTACAGCAGCGGGTGAAAAAATCTGTAGAGGATACCGCCGGTGTCGCTGTAAAAACCGTAAAAGTGATAGTGGACAGTATTTATTCCGGTATCACGTACAAACCCAGGGTGGAATAAGGAGGAAAAACCATGGATACGGAAAAGATCCTGGAATTCTATAACGAACACCGTGGTGCGATCATAGGGGCGGCAGCAGGTCTGCTGCTTGCGGTCTTCATATTGCTGATAGGCTTTTTCAGGGTGCTCTTTATTGCAATACTGACAGGAGTGGGGTACTATATAGGGAAAAAGATGCATGAGGATAAGGATTACATAAAGAACCTCCTTGACAGAGTCCTGCCGCCCGGCACCTATCGTTGAAGGAGCAGAATTTTTTCAGCAGCCAGAAGGAGGATGGATGATGGGAAGAAGAGCAGCCAGGGAAATGGCAATGAAGCTCTTATACCAGATGGAGATACAGAAGGATGACATAGAATCCCAGATGAAGCTGTTTTTTGAACATAATCCTGTTTCAGAAAACGATACGTCATATATAAGGGACATAATTTATGGCGTATATCGGAATTCCGAGTACATCAGCGATATAATACAGAAGCATTCCAGGGGCTGGAAAATAACCAGGATATCGAAAATCGACCTGTCGATCCTGAGGCTGAGCATATACGAGATCTGCTTCAGGGATGACATCCCTTTCAGCGTTTCGGTCAATGAAGCTGTCGAGCTCGCGAAAAAATACAGCAGTGAAGAAGCAGGCTCATTCATAAACGGCATACTCAGCAGATTGTCAGATTCCAGGACAGGTGCCGGAATCGAAAACGGTTGTTGATATGATGACAAGTACGAATATTTTGACTGTTTCCGAAGTGAATAAATATATAAAAGACATGATATCAAGAGACGGTATCCTGTCAGGCTTGTGGGTCAAGGGTGAGATATCCAATTTCAAGAACCATTATTCCGGCCATTTCTATTTTTCCCTCAAAGACGAGAAATCAGTGCTGAAATGCGTGATGTTCAGGTCGAACGCGTCATTGCTGCCATTTGTGCCGGAAGACGGCATGAAGGTCATAATTAGAGGATATGTTTCCGTATTCGAACGTGACGGACAGTACCAGCTATATGCCGAAGAGATACAGCCGGACGGGATCGGTGCTCTTTATATTGCTTTTGAGAAACTTAAAAAGAAGCTTGAGGCAGAAGGGCTGTTCGATGCAGCGAAGAAAAAGAAACTGCCGTATCTGCCGAAGGCCATAGGTGTGGTCACTTCGTCGACCGGAGCGGTGATCAGGGATATAATAAATGTGCTGAGCCGGAGATTCTATAATTTCAATCTGAAGCTCTATCCGGTCCAGGTCCAGGGCGAGCAGGCTGCGGGCCAGATAGCGGCTGCAGTGCGGAGATTCAATGAACTTGACAACGTAGATGTGATCATAGTGGCAAGAGGCGGAGGATCGCTCGAGGACCTGTGGCCTTTCAACGAGGAGATCGTTGCAAGAAGCATCTATGAATCACGGATCCCGGTTATTTCAGCAGTTGGGCATGAAACGGACTTTACCATTGCAGACTTTGTTGCCGATGTACGGGCTCCCACGCCGTCTGCAGCAGCAGAACTCGTCATGCCTGAAAGGGCAGTGGTCGAGAACAGGCTGGACAGCCTGAAACTTCGCCTCAGAAATGCGGTTATGAAAAAGACGGCCATGGAAAGGCTGCTGCTCAGAAAGATCGAAGGCAGCGTTGCGTTCAGGCAGCCCCTGAACAAGATATACCAGGAAAGGATGCTGCTTGATGTACAGAAAAAGTATATGCAGAAAGCGTTGTCAGCGCTGAACACGAATTACAGGAACAAGCTCTCGCTGCTTGCTGCGACGCTTGACACGCTGAGCCCGCTCAAATCACTGGCCAGGGGTTACAGCATAACGAAGTCTAAAAAAGACGGCAGCCTGGTAAGATCCGTACATGCCGTCAGTATCGGTGACAGGCTGGAAATCAACCTTATGGACGGAAGGCTTGGCTGTACTGTCGAAAGTATCGAGGAGGATAGCAATGGATAACAACGAAGTCACATTTGAACAGGCGATGGCAGAGCTTGAGGAGATAGTAAAGAAGCTTGAAAAGGGAGAACTGACGCTGGACGAATCGATCAACTTCTTCCGCAGGGGCGTCGAACTGACCAAGTACTGCAACAGGAAACTCGATGAGGCTGAACGAAGCATAACGATGCTTATCGAGGGAGAAAACGGCGTGATCGAAAAAGAACTGCCCGAACTTGATCAGGGACGGTAAACCGGCTCGGAACGGAAGGTGCCAATGTACGGGACAACAGATTTCAGGAAAAAATACGAAGAATATGCCAATATCGTAAACAATGCGCTCGAAAACTGCATTGCAACAGATGACAAACCCGGATCTGAGATATACAATGCGATGAAATACAGTCTTGCGGCAGGAGGGAAAAGACTCAGGCCGGTGTTGGCGCTTGCAGTATGCGACATTCTTGGGGGGAACAGGAACGACATACTTCCCTTTGCGTGCGCTATAGAAATGATACATACATATTCTCTTATCCACGATGACCTGCCGGCGATGGATGACGATGATTACAGAAGGGGGATTCCGTCGAACCACAAGGTATTCGGGGAAGCAATGGCTATCCTGGCAGGTGATGCGCTGCTCAATAAGGCATATGAAATTATGATCTCCCATATAATGAAAAAGGAAGGAGATCTCAAGGCTTACGTACGCGCAATGGACGTGATCGCTGTCAGTGCCGGAGCAGAAGGCATG
>DAOSCC010000006.1:0-25275 GCA_035361135.1 Clostridiales bacterium
TATGAGTTTGAAATCCTTCCAGTAATCCTTTTTCCAGAAGCGCCACTCGCTGCTCATCTTCATGTATTCCCGTCCCTCTTCGACTGTTGCGGATATATCGACCCTGCGCTTTTGCAGGAGCAGGAAGTCGACAGTGGATATCGCGACCGAGAAGAAAATCGTCCATACGACCTTATTGGGGCTGTTGTAGAAAACAGCGTATGCAGCAATAGCTGTGATAATGGAAACCAGCGATGTACGCTTGTCCTGGTTGAACATATCCAGCGACACACCAGCCAGGATAAGTCCTACGCCGCTCATCATACCCGAAATTATCGCCACGCCGGCAAAATCGGAGATCTTGCTGATTCCGCCAAAAGCAGCGATAGTGATCATCAGTACCGATGCGAGAAGTATGGAACTGACGTTATCCCTTAGGTTCTTCTTTACGCTGGCTACTGTGATAGTCTCAGCCTGGGAAGAAATCGGGGTCACCGAACCGGTAAGCAAATTGCCGAAACCTCCTACCAGGTAGGCAAAACCTGCCGGTTTAAGTGCAAAACCGCGGGCCTGTGCATAAAGAAGCTGAGGCACGCCATTAATGATAACTGCTGCGACTGCTAGAATAAATGGGCCTAGATCTTTCAAGAAATCCATGGTTTTCACCCCTGTTTGCGTTTTTATGTAAACAATATATCTCATTCGGACATGTACGACAAATCAGTTATACTAATGCTAACTATTAGTTATAGTAATGGTTTCATCTCATTTGCAATATTCAGAGCGAAGACTGACATATCGTTTGCGATTTGACCGGGAACGGAGTTACTATAAGTAATACAAACCAATTAGCTTTATTTTTCCATTCATAATCGACTCTCATTATGCAGCTGCAGGTACAGGGTGTTTTGCAGTACAAACAAAAACAACACGCTTGCCAGCCAGCTTAAATCTGAGACAGGAGACAGTTTCGGAGTCCCTGAAAAAAACACCAGGAACAGCAGCCAGTGGACAAGCCCGAGGGCAAATGCCCCGTAGAAGATGGTAAGCAAAAACCAGGCCTGCATTTTATGCCGTATCGACATCACGGCGGAGTAAATACAGCACCCTGCAACGACCGCGAGCTGAATGGAATTGTCAATGATTTCCGCCATTATTTTGGTTCCCCTTATCATGCTGCTTTCCGGACTTCAAACGGTAACAAAGGGCAGTTGCACACACACCGAGGGAAAAAGCCAGCAAACCGGTCAAAACATAGCCGATGGCATTGTTTTCGTAAAAAATGCTGGCCATCATGCTCGTATTGGCATAATCCGTTCCGAAAAGACCAGCCATGACCCGGGGCATCACAATACCCACACCTGCCGTTACGGCAAGACAGGCGGCAACAGCCGACAGGCCTATATAGCTGTGCATACGCTGCCTTTTTCTCTGTTTCAGTTCATTCACACGCCTTTCAATGTCGGCGATACGCTCATCAGTAGTTCGGATCGGTGATCCCCTCCCGTTCCAGCATTCGGCGCAGTCTTTTTTTCGCGCGCTCAGCCAGATGATCGATCTGCTTCGTGCTTTTTCTCATGACCTGCGCCGCCTGGGCATAGGTCATTCCTTCATAATAAAGCAAATACAGCACCTCGCAATAATCGGGGCTGAGCTGGTCCATGCATTCCCGCAGGATGCGGTTTCGCTCCCCGGACTGGAACACTTTTTCCACCAGGATCCCGCTTTCAGGCTCGCTTTCCAGTCCTTCAAGGCTGAAATCACGGCGGCGGCAAAGCTTTCCCGCATACCGCAGTGCAAGATTCCGTGCGGTCTTATAAAGATATGGCCTGAATCCATTTGGGGTCAGCCGCGGCCTGGCGTGAATCATGCGTGAAAAAGCTTCGATCATCAGATCTTCAGCATCATGGATATCGTGTATATAACCGTTGATATAGAGCGTCAATGCATCCCCGTGGCGTTCCAGCAGAATACGCGATCCCCTGAACGTTTGTTATCTCTGCATTTATAGTAAATTCACGCTTCCCTTCATTAGATTCAAGGCTAAAAGTGATGCGCTTTTTCGAGGCCTCGATGCGCTCATAGTTTCCGGAACTCTTTCGGGAAATCTCATATCCCATTTCACTGAATACCTGCTCGAACTCATCGAATGATGAATCAACAGTCAGCCCGTATAACGTAACTTTCGGGTCAGTGATTTCGATCGAAGTTATATGCTTGTTTTGGCAGGCATAGTCCGGCCACGCAGTGACCTTATACTTGACATAATACTCCGGATCGGTCTGATTCCCATTTTCATCGACCTCGGGCTGATAGCCGGAGCCATAGTATTGCCTGGCGCCGATCCATCCAAGGATCTCACAGTATCCGGAAAAATCAGTTTCTGAAACATCCTGCGTTATCCAGAACTCAAGGTTCGTGTCTTTCGGCTTTTTGGGAATACCCATGCCAAAACACGATGTGAGGCAGGCAAGAAATATTGCCAATATGAGAATGAGAGCAATAAATTTCATAGTTCACCACCCTCGAGTTTTTTCGTAAATATGAATTTACTGTTCCTGCTGCAATGTCCCTCTGTCCCTGATGGAGAGCTTGAGGCTCTTCACATACAAAGCCAGAAGCGATCTTATTGTTGCAAGAACGAAGCGCCTTGTTTCAGTATCGATCCCCTGTATGGTTTCCATGGCGCTAACAGCTTTTTTGTACCAGTCCCCGTTGAAGTCACTGAATTTCACGACGCCCATGGATTCAATGACTTTATATATCGTTGTCACGAACAATTCCCTCTTCTCATCATCAAGGGACGCGATCCACTGGTTGATCACCGTATCTATATGCTTTGCTCCTCCGGTTATGCCCTGCCTGTATTGGAAGTCTCCATTGCTGACCACCCATGAGAAGGGATCGTGCTGCATTATCCAAAACTGCCTGCTTTCCACGACAACATAATCTTCGTGATGCTGCAGGAGCATCCCTATCAGCGAAGACTGCGGCAGTGTTTTATGTATCTTCGATTTGATATTCGCATATTTCTCGCTTGTGAATATTTCATCCTTGAAACCGGGGCCGTCATGGCTGTAGATGCCGACAATGCGGTCCTGGACCGCAGGATCGCACTCCATGGCGGAATAGACTGCGATGTTTCCTCCCTTGGAATGTCCCCCGGCCATCAGCGCATGATGTGGAAACCGTTCTGCCACTGCATTCATATAGGCAGCTCCCTCCTGCTGTGCAGGCACCGGGTAGATAAACGCCATATTGAAATTCTCTTTCCAGCCGGCGATGGTAGCATCTGTACCCCGATAGGCAATATATGCGGTTTTGTCGTCCAGCAGGAAGGTAACGGCGGCAAACTGCTTCTGCTCAGTTATGCTCAAGGTGTCTGAAAAGCCGTACATCCGGATATCCCGAAACCTTGGGCTCATCCCGAGGGCAAGCAGAAGCCTGTGATTGCTCTTCGGATCCCGTACGTTTTCAAGCATATGCGGGATGATTTCCGCTTTCAGCAGGTCCCCGATCCTGACAGGAGTCCCGCTGTCCGTAAGTCCCGGCACGATGCCGTTGAGGTTGATATAGACGAACTGGGACAAGACAAGGCTGTCCACCAGGTTGAAACCGGCGCTCTCAAACCTCTCCATCTGTGTTTCGGCATAATCTATGATATTCATGTTTATTTCCTTTCAGATCTGTCCCGATATATCGGCACTGTTCCGGAAATACTGCTTTTTTTACTGTTTACATGTGAATATTTTACTGGATTCTTTGTACAATAACAAGACAGCGCAGACCATGTTGAAGGCGGAAGAAGAATATGGTAAAATCAGCGCGTTGATATTCTTATTTGTTAAGGTGGCACAGATGAAGCAGGAACGGCAGTACCCAAAAGTCATGATAACTCCAAAGGCGGAGCGCAGTATAAAAAGCGGCCATCCGTGGATATACGGGGAAGAGATCCGCAAAACGGATGGCGTGCCTCAGAACGGCGGGCTGGTGGATGTGTTTGCCGGAAACGCCTATATGGGTACGGGCTTTTACAACAGTGCCAGCAAGATCACAGTCCGGCTCATTTCACGCAACGCCAACGATACGTTTGACGCCCGCTTCTGGCGCCGCCGCGTGGAGTATGCCGTCAAATACCGTAAAACCGTCATGCCTGGCCCGGACTTTGCCTGCTGCCGCCTGGTCCACGGCGAGGCCGACCAGATGCCGGGGCTCACAGTGGACCGTTATGGCGGTATCCTGTCCGTGCAGATCACCTGCCTCGGCATGGAACTTGTCAAGGATATGGTTTACCGTGCACTTTGGGACGTGCTTTCCGAAATGGGCGAAACCGTCACCGGCATTTATGAGCGCAATGACATAGACCTGCGTACACGCGAAGGATTACCGGAACATAAAGGCTGGTATACGTCCGATGGCATATCTGCACCGGAATCAGCAGTGACGGAGATAATCGAAAATGGCGTGAGATACCTGGTGGATGTGGAAAACGGGCAGAAAACCGG
The DNA here is from genome assembly GCA_035361135.1 of Clostridiales bacterium. GTDB lineage: Bacteria > Bacillota > Clostridia > Acetivibrionales > DTU013 > DTU013. The sequence continues at coordinate 4,485 of DAOSCC010000006.1, forward strand.
CTTTTTCCTCGACCAGAAATATAACCGTGCCGCTGTTGCCCGGATCGCAAGGAGCAAGCGGGTGCTGGACTGCTTTACGCATACAGGCTCCTTTGGCCTCAACGCTGCGCTGGGCGGGGCAGAACATGTCACCTGCGTGGATATCTCACAGCCAGCCATCGAAATGGCAAAAGCAAACGCCGTGCAGAACGGTCTGGACGATAAGATGGACTTCCTGTGCGAAGACGTGTTTGACCTGCTGACAAGGCTGGCAGAGCAAAAATACAGGGATTATGATCTTATAATCCTGGATCCGCCGGCCTTTACCAAGTCACGCAGGACTGTGCAGTCTGCCGCCCGGGGATATAAGGAGATCAACATGAAAGCCATGAAACTGCTGCCTCGCGGCGGATACCTTGCCACCTGCAGCTGCAGCCACTTCATGACTGATGAATCATTCCGCAAAGTGCTGACCAGCGCTGCGAAGGACGCCGCCGTATCTCTCAGGCAGATCGAGGCCCGTCAGCAGGCCCCGGACCATCCCATCCTGTGGAATGTTCCGGAGACGGATTACCTCAAGTTTTATATTTTCCAGGTCGTATGATCTGAAAGCAGTATGACCTGGGAGCAATTTAGCCTGATGCCTGAGTTTCAGGTTTGGCGGAAATTTACCGGGGGAACTGCACACAGAAGGGTTCCGTAGCTGTTGTTGAAGCTGTTCAGATTAAAACTGTTCAGATATTTGCCAGGTCGGTCTCGACCCATGAAGGGGGTGCTTATATAAATGATCGCTGTTGTTGATTATGGTGTCGGCAACCTGTTTTCGCTGATGTCAAGCCTGCGCTTTTTAGGGCTCGACTGCATAGTGACAAATAAAAAGGAAGATCTGACGGGAGCAGACAGGATCATCCTTCCCGGCGTCGGCGCTTTCGGCGACGCCATGGCAAAGCTCAGGGAATCCGGGCTTGAAAACACGGTTAAAGAGTTGGCGGCAGTTAAACCGCTTCTCGGAATATGTTTGGGAATGCAGCTTTTGTTTGACAAAAGCTTCGAACACGGTGAGCATGAAGGCCTGGGGCTCATTCCCGGAGTGGTCGCGCCGCTCGCGGCCGATATCGACCCGGCTTTGAAAGTTCCGCACATGGGCTGGAACAGGCTTGAGATCACCAGGGATGACCCGATATTCAAATACTTCGATAATGGTGAATGGGTCTACTATGTCCACAGCTATTACGCTAAAAACTGCCCGGAAAGCATACTGGCCGTTTCGGAATATGGCGTCATGGTGACGGGGCTCGTGCGTTCCGGTTCCGGCATGATCTACGGTATGCAGTTCCATCCCGAAAAAAGCGGTGATGCAGGGCTTCGTTTGCTCAAAGCATTTTCGGAAATATGACGGATGACGGGTAATATCGTTAGTAATTCTATATGTTCGGAGGCAATCCGATGATCAGCAAAAGGATAATACCATGCCTTGATGTGATGAACGGAAGGGTCGTCAAGGGCGTAAACTTCAAAGATATCCGGGATATGGCGGACCCGGTGGAAATGGCGCGACGGTACAGCGAAGCTGGCGCAGACGAACTTGTATTTTACGATATCACAGCAAGTTATGAGGGAAGGAAGCTCTTTACCGGCGTTTTGCGGGCAGTGGCTTCTGAAATCTTCATTCCTCTCACTGTAGGAGGCGGTATAAACTCGCTCGACGATTTTGATATGGTGTTGAAGTCCGGTGCTGACAAGGTAAGCGTCAACACCGGCGCCATAAAGGATCCTTCGCTGATAAGCGCTGCGGCAAAGCGCTACGGCAGCCAGTGCGTCGTACTGAGCATGGACGTTAAACGCGTGGACGGTAAATTCCGTGTCTTCGCGAATGGCGGCAGGATCGACACAGGAATCGATGCCCTCGAATGGGCTAAGAGAGGAGAAGATCTTGGAGCCGGAGAAATCGTGCTCAACTCCATAGACACCGACGGCGTGCGCGGAGGCTTTGACCTCCCGATGCTCCGCGCGGTAGGTGAAATAGTTGCAATACCGCTTATTGCAAGCGGAGGGGCGGGCAAAATGGAAGATTTCGTTGAACTGTTCAGGTATGACAGGATAGATGCAGGTCTTGCGGCAGGCGTATTCCATACAGGGAAAATAGAAATAGGGGACCTGAAAAGTTACCTCAGGGAATGCGGCGTAAACGTACGCCTGTAAAAGACAATAGCAAATTTGATTATAGGCTGTATCAGGATTTTTGCTTTTTTCATTTGTTGTTTAAGTAATTCCACAGTATTTGAAGACGGGCCTTTGCATCAATAAAATTATCAGAGCAAAACCCTCGCATCCATTCTCTTTCTTTATCAAATGGGTCAATCCAGAAACGCTTCATAAATTTCCTCAACATTGATCGGATATCCCAAGCCAGGCCTGAAACTGAACAGACAAGTTGAATGAATTGGAAAATACGATCCTTTCATAATCCTTGATCATCGCAAAACCTGGAAAAGCTTCTATACCAATTGGGTATCTGATTGTTCTGTATCCCAAAATACCAGAAGATCAAGGAAATGCTGGAAGAATATGTTGCGTCCTACGCCGCTTCCATGTTTGTCCTGGAGGATCTGACTTCCGAGATCGACTGCTGCATCAGTGATAACAGGGTCGATGACAGGGCGTCTTCGGAACTGGCGCGTATCAGGAAACGAATAGCCGTCGTCGAGGACCGGATCGCGAGCAAACTTAACAGTATCCTGAACTCGCCGGCCTGGCAGGGCAAACTGCAGGACCAGGTGGTCAGCATCCGGAACGGAAGCTATGTCATACCTGTCAAACGCGAGTACAGGCGCTCTATAGAGGGCACGGTCGTGGATACCTCATCCAGCGGTTCCACCGTGTTCATAGAACCCTCAGCCATCCGCGCCCTGAAAAATGAGCTGAATTTATTGAGGATAGATCCTCCGCTTTTGAAACCGAAGTTTATGCGTCCATATTTTGCCATTCTCAATCAAAGCTTGATTTTTTTATATATGACAGATAGAATGACCAAAGAGGTTAATATTTTATGCAAATACACAAAATCTGAGCTGGATTATTGACAAAGTCATTCGGCCAGATAAAATATAATTAAACCTATATGAATAATATGATAACAGATAGGAGTCACATTCAATGGGTACCGGTACTCCTCTCATTCAAATCAGAGGACTCAGTAAGGTCTTTGAGACCGAATCAGGTGAGGTCAATGTCCTTGAGGATATTAACCTTGACATCATGGAAGGCGAAATATTTGGGATCATTGGTATGAGCGGCGCCGGCAAGAGCACACTGGTGAGGTGCCTGAACTTTCTTGAGAAACCCACAAAAGGCACCGTGTATTTTGACAACCAGGACCTGTCCGCCCTCAGCCAGAAGGAACTTTACAGGATCAGGCAGTCCATGGGGATGATCTTTCAGCAGTTCAACCTGCTCATGCAGCGAAATGTCCTGAAAAATGTGTGCTTTCCCCTGGAAATCGCCGGGATCAGGAAAAACGAGGCTGAAGCCCGAGCATATGAACTGCTGGAACTGGTAGGCCTGGTTGATAAGGCCAAAGCTTACCCGTCACAGCTTTCAGGGGGGCAAAAACAGCGTGTTGCCATTGCCAGGGCCCTGGCCAACGATCCAAAGGTCATCCTGTGCGACGAGGCGACCAGCGCCCTCGACCCGGCAACGACCAAGGGGATCCTTGCCCTGCTCAAGGACATAAACAAAAGGCTTGGGATCACCATCGTCATCATCACCCATGAAATGAGCGTGGTGGAAGAGATCTGCCAGAGGGTGGCCATAATCGACAGCCGGCATATCGCTGAAGTAGGCTATGTACAGGACATTTTTACAAAACCCGTGACAGAGGCTGCCCGCCGGCTTGTATTTCCCGAAGGGGAAAGGGTGGATCACTTCACCAGTTCACGATGTTGCCGCATCGTGTTCAACGGGAGTTCGTCCTTTGAGCCTGTCATCGCGAATATGGTGCTTGAATTCAGGCAGACCGTCAACATCATTTTTGCCGACACCAGGAACATCGACGGGAAAGCTTTCGGGCAGATCGTCATCCAGCTTCCAGAAGACAGGCTGACAGGAGAAAAAATGATGGCTTACCTGCGCAGCAGGGGACTAACGGTAGAGGAGGTAAAGGGCTATGTTTGATCAGGCGACTTGGGAAATGATCGGGAAAGGATTCCTGGATTCACTATATATGACGCTGGTGTCCTCGGCCCTGGCCTATCTGCTGGGACTGCCCCTGGGCATCATACTGGTGGTCTCCGACAAGGACGGCATAAAGCCATGTGCATGGCTGAACAGCGTCCTGGGCGTAATCATCAACCTGCTTCGTTCAGTGCCTTTCCTCATTCTCTGTATCACGGTCATTCCCGTGACACGGTTCATTACGGGAACTTCCCTGGGTCCTACCGCCACCATCGTTCCGCTGGTGATCGGCGCGGCTCCTTTCATTGCAAGAATGGTGGAATCCTCGCTCAAGGAAGTTGATAAAGGCGTGATCGAAGCCGCCCAGTCCATGGGAGCCACTCCTTTTGAAATCATCTGGAAGGTACTGCTTCCCGAATCGCGCCCGTCACTCATACTTGGCGCCGCCATTTCTGTGACGACCATTTTGGGCTATTCGGCAATGACCGGGTTCGTAGGCGGCGGAGGTCTGGGCGACATAGCCATCCGTTATGGCTACTACAGGTATCAGACCGATATAATGCTGGTCACTGTCGCTCTCCTGGTCATAATCGTCCAGGTTCTCCAGGAGATCGGCCTGAGACTGGCCAAGTTAGGCGATAAAAGAAAATAGGTAATAAAGGGGGAAAATATAATGAAGAAGACATTATCTCTGTTACTTGTGCTTACTTTAGCGTTCACACTGCTTGCAGGCTGCGGCAGCAAAACTTCGGAATCCAAAAAGATCGTCGTGGGAGCGACTCCGGCGCCCCATGCCGAGATCCTGGAAGCAGCCAGAGAAGTTTTGAAGGAGAAGGGTTATGAACTGGAGATCAGGGAGTTCACCGATTATGTCCAGCCCAACCTTTCACTCCAGAGCGGCGACCTTGATGCCAACTACTTCCAGCATACTCCTTATCTCAATGACTTCAATGCCGAGCAAAAAACAGACCTTGTACCTATCGCAAGTATCCATTATGAACCGCTGGGTATCTACCCCGGCAAAACAAAAAGCCTTGACGACCTGAAAGACGGCGCACAGGTGGCCGTTCCCAATGATACCACCAATGAAGCGAGGGCGCTGCTGCTCCTGGAAGCCAACGGCCTGTTAAAGCTTGATCCCGATGCAGGGCTTAAAGCGACCCCGAAGGATATCGTTGAGAATCCTAAAAACCTTAAGTTTGTCGAAATAGAAGCAGCTCAGCTGGTACGTTCACTGGAAGACGTAGACATAGCTGTCATCAACGGCAACTATGCGATCCAGGGCGGCCTGAACGCAATGACCGACGCCCTGGCAAAGGAAGAAAAGGATTCCGTTGCAGCCACCACTTACGCCAATGTTCTTGTGGTACGTAAGGGCGACGAGGACAGGAAGGATCTGAAAGCCCTTGCCGAAGCCCTTCAGAGCGAAAAAGTCAGGAAGTTCATCGAGGAAAAGTATGAAGGCGCGGTAGTTCCCGTGTTCTGATCAACCGGCTTCAGAGTAACAAATGCATGAAAACTCCCGGGAATGTGATTCCCCGGGAGTTTTTTATGGGCACGGTCCCCTGTCTTTTCATTCGGCTGTCGTTATTTCACCCATATCCTGTTTCGCACAGGCCTCCCATGGCCGAAGTGAATGATGCGTTCTCCAAGCCCGGTTATCTTTTTTGCGCTTTCAAGCATGGCTTCCTCATCGTTGTACAGCATGGACAAGGTCGGGTAAAATATGTTCATCAGCGCATCGCCCGCTATCAGCTCTTTCTCTCCGACATCTATGCCTATGGAGCCTTTGGTGTGTCCCGGAAGGCCGATGACTTTTGCCGCGATTCCATATTCTGCTAAATCATCTCCGTCATTCAGAAAGACAGACGGAGTGAATGCTCTCATTTCCCTTTTTGTAAAGCCGTCAAGAGAAGCGGATAATACGATCTTCCCCAGGAAAGACCTTGCTGACATGGATTGATTATTATTCGACTCTATCAGGTCAACATCATCTTTATGCATCGCAATGGGAACTTCGAGTCTTTCTGATAACTCGGCAGCATTTTCCGCATGATCGAAATGCGCATGGGTCAATACGATCAGTTTCACTTTGCAGGGCTTGCAAGCATCAATGACAGTGTCAAGGTATTCCTTCCTCCCTGTATCTACAAGTATTGCCGAATCCCCTTCGGAAACTATGTAGACGTTCGCATTGCCGCACTTTACCCTTTTCACCATACTCATGCCGCTCTCTCTCTTAATGTGCTTTTTTATCGTCCTTTTTTATGATTCCGTGGATGATAGTGTCGAGTATCTCATCATTAACTCGTCTTTTGGCCAGGGATAGCTTCCGCATAAATCTCCATTATGCCGGCAAACTGTAATAAGTAATACATAGCTGGACTCAATCCAGCTTCTTGTCGCTGTAGCAGATAACGCTGCCGGCATCATCGAAAGGAAATTGCTTTGCTTTACCGCGGAACCATTTATAATCTGTGCTTTGCCTTTTTTCACCTTTCCCTCTCGTCTCGATGAGTTCCTTTACGCCGGACCGCAGGCTGTCAAACAGTGATATATCATCAAAGCCCTGCGCGTGGCCGTGCAGGATCCTGTCCGCCTTTTCGGTCACCCATGAGATCCTGTCGAGATTTTCAAGGAATTTCCTGAGCGGCAGGCTTTCGTCCAACTGCATCCAAAGATGATGATTGATGCTGTCGCCGGTAAACAATACGCGCTTTTCTCTTAAAAGCACGCATATCCCTCCGGGGGTGTGCCCGGGAATCGAAACGGCTTCCAGCGTAAGTCCGCCGAGGTCGATCACATCGCCGTCGTTGATTGGTTTGAACGGCGGCATTTTAAGCTTCTTTTCACTGCAGAGCTTTCTGAATGAGGGAAAGTTTGAATGCTCTGCGGCAACTTTCATGTCATCGGGATGCAAATAGCAATCACAGTCAAAGTATATATTGCCGAAGATATGGTCGCAGTGGCCGTGGGTATTTACAACCACTAAAGGAAGATCGGTGATCTCCCTTACGACCGCATGGACATCCTCGATACCGTTCATTGTATCAATAACCGCTGCTTTTTTCTCCCCGCAGACAAGATACCCTGTCGCCTGGCCGTTATCATCCATAAGCCATATACAGTCATCGATCTTTTTGGTTTTGATCCTGTTCGCCACGCACAACACCCCTTATCTTTTTTTGTTTTTTCCATGAGTTTCTCCAGCAACAGCGAAATACTGACCTTTATTATTCGCCATGTACTCATTTTACCTCTCCGGGTACGATCAGGCAATTGAAACTTTTACTCGATCCCAATCTTATATTCCCTCATCCATATATCCACCTGGATCAGATAAGCCATCAGCTGCGGGCCTGTCATGAGCTGCCCGTACCATGGCGCGGAAAGGGTTCTCCCGTCGGAATCGATGATCTCCTGTACCTTTTGCCTGTCGATCAGCTGCACCAGTGGAGAGGCGGGATCATCCAGTATGCTTTGCAGGCTTGATTTGACTGCTTCCAGGTACCTGGGATTGTGGGTCTTCGGATAAGGGCTTTTTTTGCGCTGTATGATCCCTTCAGGCAAAATACCCTTCATGGCTTCCCTGACGATACCTTTTTCCCTTCCGTTGAGCGACTTGATGTTCCAGGGCATGTTATAGGCATACTCCACCAGGCGGTGGTCGCAAAAGGGCACCCTTACCTCAAGCCCGCTGTACATGCTCATCCTGTCTTTCCTGTCCAGCAAAGTCTGCATGAACCAGTCAAGGTTCAGCATGAACATCTGCTTCATGCGTACTTCATGCTCTTCCTCGCCCGGCAGTGTATCCGCTGCTTTTATGGTATCGCTGTACCGCTGTTTCACATACTCTTCCCCATTCTTCAGCAAGCCCGGCTTCAGGATGCTTTGCCTTAGATCCAGCGAATGCGACCATGGGAAGGTGTCTTTGCATAATATGTCTCTGTTGTGATACCACGGATAGCCGCCGAATATCTCATCCGCACATTCGCCGGAAACCGCAACGGTGAACTCCTTTTTGATTTCCCTGCAGAAGAGCAGCAGTGAAGAATCGACATCCGCCATACCGGGCAGATCACGGGCAAGCACCGCATCGCCAAGATATTTTTCCAAGTCATCGTTATCCAGCATAACTTCATGGTGCTGTGAACCTATGTAGTTTGACATCATCCTGGTATATTCCTCGTCGGAGTTGGGCTGAAAAACACTTTTTCTGAAATATTGCCGATTGTCGACATAGTTGACCGAATATGTATGGAGTTTCCCTTTATTGTCGGACAAATACGCATCGGATGCTATTTTTGAAATAATACTGGAATCAAGTCCGCCGGACAGGAAGCAGCACAACGGCACATCCGACACCAACTGGCGCCTGACAGCGTCTGTTATCAGGAAACGGGTCTTCTCAATGGTGGTCCTGACATCGTCTGTATGTTCACAGGCCTTCAGGCTCCAATATTTCCGGATCTTCGACCCTGTTTTTTGCTCATAGACCAGGAACTCTGCCGGCCTCAATTCGGTTACGCCCTTAATGACGCCATTGCCGCCCGTCCTGCCCGGGCCGAGGAGAAAAATCTCTTTAAGGCCGTCATTGTCGACCCTGGGCCTCACCAGGGGGTTTGCCAGCAATGTTTTCAACTCTGAACCAAATATGATACCGCCAGGATAACTGTAGACAAACAGCGGCTTTACGCCCATCCTGTCGCGGGCAAGGAACAAAGTCCGGTCAGCGTCGTTCCATACTCCGAAGGCATATATGCCGTTCAGCCTTTCCAGGCACGTTTCGCCCCAATGTACGTACGCCGTCAGCAGGACCTCCGTATCGGAATGCCCCCGGAAGCGATATCCGGAAGCAAGAAGCTCGTCGCGGAGTTCCTTTGTGTTATAAAGCTCTCCATTATACACAATGGTATAGCTGGCATCGCCTTTTTCGATCGTCATCGGCTGCTTACCGTTTTCAGGGTCGATCACGATGAGCCTCCGGTGCATGAGGCATACGTTTTCCTTAAGATAGATGCCCTGCGCGTCAGGCCCCCTTCGTACCAGCGTTGCCGTCATTTTATTTATGATTTCTTCATCTTTTCTCAAGTCCCTGTTGTGATCTATCCATCCTGCGATCCCGCACATAAACACCCTCCTGAAATAAATAAAGGCGCCACTGTCAGTGACGCCTTTGTCATCGCTATATATTTATGTTATATGCAGTGCCCCGGGAATTGTTGCTTATCATCCGCAGTCCGTCATATCCGGCCGGTATCCGCTATATTCGATCGCTGCGGCGTTGCCATGCCATTCCGGAAACTGACGAATATCCGACGCAGCCGGCCACGCGGCCGTTGTCATCAGTTTCAGCTTGCGTCTACAGCAATGAACGGTATAAAAAGTCAAAGGCCCTGTCCAGAAACAAATCAGCGTTACATTCTCTGAAGAAGAGACGATAGAGCTGCTGATGCATAAAGATGCTGAACCGTATTCTGAGCCGCTTGCCGCGAAGATAAGGCAGTCGGGTTTCAATGCAGGTATTATGAAAGTGCTGCCTCGCAATTTGGCAGTATTGCTTCAGAGCACTAATGTATGAGCGGACAGTTATCTTTCTGATCCATGCTGCACAGGCGTGTATCCTGGAATGAGTCCATGTTTATATGAAGCTGAAAGGAGATCGATCATGAAGTTAAGTGGAGTATGTATAGAGACCGATAATGCACCCCGTCTCGCAGAATTTTACAGGATCGTCCTGCAGGAAGAGCCTTTTGTTGAAGGCAGCCATTACTCATTCAGCAAATCCCTCAACGGCATTGCCCTCGTTGTGAGCATTGACCGGGCAGCAGTCCTGGCACATCATACATCCGATCAGGGAATTATGGGCGTTCACAGCAACCCATTCCGGAAACTCTCCCGGGACCTCATTCATCGTCGTAAGGCAAACTTCGGTGTTTATGATCCGATGATCATGTTCGATCGCTTTTGTCGGACAAGCAGCCACACAGGCATGGCATTTTTTCGCATGCATCCATACGCCGGGCTGGAAACCAGTCGGCTTCATCACAGGGCAGATCAGAGATATACGAAATTATTCGGATATAGCTGCCGAATTCCTCATGGAAGCAAATGTTGTTGCGTCCATACAGGCAAAGTCCGCTATGAACAGCCAGCAGTTTTTGCGGAATCCTGTCAAAAAGTGCCGCCGTGTACCCAAAGGGTTTCAAACAGGCATTTATATACTCCAATATCCCGTTGTCCTTAACACCCTCGTCCAGGTATTGGGGCGGTACGATGCAACGGATCGTTTCACCATGATAAGTAAATCCAACGATGATCTTCGGGCTGGGTGTTATCACCGTTATCAGAGACCGCGGCTGGAAGCCATATTCATCCGTGATAGCCATAAAACCTGCCATCCAGTTTATAAACATGTTATGCCTGTCCGTTCTTAAAGCCTCTATTTCCCGCTTCAGTTCACCAAAACATGACACAGGTACGATGGCTCCTCTGTCTCCATGTGCAGCGATCTCTTTCAGCAGTCCTTCTTTCATACCATACCTCCCCGCAGGACCCCAGCGATCAGACTTTTTCCGCGCCGAAGCCTGCTGATGCAATCCTTTGCGCAAATCACTGCTTTTCACTGACATTATATCAGATATCTTCATTCAGAACAAATGTTCTTTTTTATTTTTAATAAAATTTTCCCATGGGCCAAAAAGAATTGCATTAAGGATCCATGAGAGGAGTCAGGATTCTATCCCCATTTTTTCCAGGATCTCTTCAGGTTCGCGGATGATCCTCTCCGCGCCGATCGATCTCAGGTAATCCCTATCACGGAATCCCCAACCGACCATGATGACATCCACGCCCGCATTCCTGGCCGTCTGGTAATCCACCTCCGAGTCCCCGATGTATACCACTTCATTTGGGGTAGCCTTAAAATATTCCATCACAGAAATGACACTGTCGGGATACGGTTTCCTTCGCATGCCGTCTTTATCACCTACTGAATAATCAAACAGTCCGCCGAAATATTCTTCACACAGTTTCTTTACGGCAAGGTCCGCCTTATTCGAAACAACCGCTGTCAGGATACCCTTATCCTTAAGTTTTTTCAGCACTTCCCTGATCCCGTCATATGGGCGTGTTTTTACCGCACAATGATCCTTATAGTATTCAATGTATGTTGTATATACTTTATCTATCATCCCTTCATCCGCGCCATCCGGGACAGCCTGTTCCACGAGCCTGCGGATGCCGTTTCCGACAAAGCTTTTTATCTCGTTCAGCGACCTTTCCGGCATGCCGTACTTCTTCAGGCAATAGTTCATTGAATCAGCCAGGTCCTCAAGCGTATCCAATATCGTTCCGTCCATATCGAATATAGCAATCCTGTATTTCATGATCCACCCCATTCTGAGTTTGCTGCTCCAATGTCATCCGCATAAGTCAATGAAAAGCCTCTGCCTGATCCGTTTTTCCAGGCCGGATTTCATGCGGAATACGCTGTGTCAAAAACGTCCATAATTCTTTATAGCAATCCTGTCTTTCATTTTCGCTGTTGTAACCATATCTGCCCACACAAAAGTAAAAATGAACAAATCAGCAATGGATCATGGCCACAGTTCACCTGTCAGTCCTTCAAGGATCGATCCGCAGGCCCAAGGCATCAGCGCAAACCATGTACTGGCAGGCGTCCCGTCCGGATAACGCTCCGTCAGCAAACCCTCGCTATGGCAAAACCGTTCGGACATCCATCCCTTCCTGCCATAGCCGTACTCACGGTCAGCAATCATGTGGCACTGGCAGCTCCAGAGAAGCGTATCCTCCAGGCGGCTCCGGATGTATCCATCGTCCTGCCTGGACAAGAAGTAAACCATCTCATCCATCACCGAAGAGGACATGGGGTGGATGTGCGGGTTGACTACCGAGGTAATGCTTCCTCCGCAGCTGGACCAGCCAGCAGTGCTCAACGGCGGTATTTTTATTGGCGAGTTGTAGCAGAATTTAAATGTGTATTCGTAATACAGCGCATCCCGCAAATACATGAGCAGGTGCTCTTCCCCGGTAATCTCGTGAAGATGTCGGACCGCCCGGATATAGGCAAGAACGCCTTCCGAATCGATATTCTTGTCGATGTCAAGGGGACCGCCGTAACACTCCTGGTGCCGGATATAGGCGTCATGGTAGTAGTCTGCGCTTTGCAGCAGCGAGGGCAGGTACGTCCTGTCACCGGTGAGGCAGGTGTAATATGCCGCCGCAGCCATACACCACGCACCGGAAAAAGAATCATATTCCAGCCCCGCTCCCGTTTTTTCAGATAGTATATATGGATACTCTCCGTCCGCATTACGGCTTTTTTCCGTCCGCGCGATGACCCTTTTTGCAAAATCCAGCCAGTCGCCATGAACGATATTGCGTTCACGTTTTTCCAATGCGTATGCCTTCAGTGCCAGGTACACGCTCTGCCCCACCAGGTAAGCCGCATGCCCCGGCGTTCGCTGCCGGTCGTACCACCATCCCCGGTTGCTCCATTTACCGTCGTGTTCTGCCAGATAGGGCAGATCGTTCTGCTCGTTTATGGAATAACGAACGATATGGTCGATGCAGTCCAGGGCTTGCTGCCGAATGGTCTCATCCTTCAAACGCAGCGATGAGGCGAGCATCGGAACTGCCACGGCCAGGCCGTTCGTCCACGCGATGGAAGGCAGCAGCCTGTATTCGAAATGGTCTCCCTTGTCGAACACGAAGCATGAATAAGAATGTATCTCCGGCAGCCACGCATCACGGGCAATGGCATTTGCCATGTCACGAACAGTCTCCTGCACGGTGCACAGGCGGCGGGGCGACTCATGATACTTCCGGTAAACCCATTTCAGTGCGTCATGGAGCACGCGCTCGTCGCCTCCAGGAATATCGAAGCAGTATATCCGAACGTCGACCGTTTCTCCCTGCTCTATGCAGAAGCAGTTTTTATCCAGCGGTGCTCGCGGATAATACTGATGCGAATCAAGGAAAAACCACGGCGCATTCTCGTAACCCAGCGTATACCAAACCCCACCCGGCTGTATTGAGCATCCGAAACCCGTGTACTGGTCAAACTCTCCCCTTATACCGGGCTCCCATTGTACCCGCCGGCTGCCGCAGCGCATGTAATAAGGCGACGCCGCAAAACCGGTCAGGCGTCCGTTTCCATAAGCAAAGGCACAGGGATGTGAAAGCCGGTCACTTCGCACCATCCACCATGGGGAGGCGGGAAATTCGCCGTCTTCCCGGAGGCGCGGGCATTTGCTGTCCACAACCAGCGGTGTCTCCCCACGGTTCGTGCCATACATGAAGCCTGGCAGGAAAAACCGCGGCGCAGGCGCATCCACGGGCAGTGAAATACGGATGACACCTTTCCACGGTGTGCTCCCGGTGTTTTTTATCCGGATGTATACCTGATACGGATCATCCGATGAACCGCCGCCTTTCTCACAGATCACAGATACAGTCAAATGCTGTGTTTCCGGCGGAAAATACGTTATATCTTCCCCAAGAGGACGTGCAGTAATAACAGGACTTATCATTTGTTTTTCTCCTTTTCGTTCTGGTCATGCCGAAAATACCTGTTTGACAGCATCAACCCAGTTTACTGTCATTGATTATTTTTTTCAGATGATATTCTGCCGCTTCAGTGAATTCCTGGCTGTCCAGTATGCTTTCGATCTCATCTATTCTGCATATATGGACTTTATCAACTTCAAACTTATAATCATCCGCTCTTGCTGATTCTCCATTGATTTCCCTTAAGTCATGATCAACATAAGCATTAAGTATAGCAATGGGCTGCTTTTTAACAACTCCGGCAACAATACCGGTTATTTCCAGGTCAGAGCAGTCCAATCTTAAGTTGAGCTCTTCTTCCAACTCCCTTACAGCGCAGCTTCTTATAGGATCATCCGTATTCCAGTCGATAAGATCCACGGCTCCGGTGGATGTGACACTATACAGGTTTTTGCCTATTCCTACATTTCCGGACCGTTTCACCAGCATTGCATTTCCATATGTATCTACAACCTGGACACTTATCGCCAGGGCATTCGCCAAGTTGCCATTTAGTATCAGGTCTTCAAATCCATTGCATTCTTTCAATGAGGAATAGTATTCCAATAATTCCTGAAGACTTTTAAGATATTTGTCATTTTTGCAGTGTTCCTCTGCAAAAACCCTGAAGCCGGATATGTCCAGCCTGATGATATTCGTCAGCAAAAGGCTGTAGAAATCTGTGCGGGATATTACAAGTACGCTTTTATCACCTTCTGTCCTGACAGCATCCAGTCTTACATTTTCCGAATTGAAAAATTTCCCGTTCCTGTAAGCGCTCCACATCTCGACTATCAAATCTTTAGTTTCGTCTGAAAATGGGAGCTCATATTTTTCATCGATTTTTATATATTGGATCTTCTCCTTTAGCAGGTATTCATATACTGCCATATGCGCACCTCACTAAAATATACGTCAGGTCATCTTTTTTCCTCACTCTTGCAACACTATTCCGAGCATCATCCTGCTGGCATTTCCGCAGTGCGTTAACGATATGTTTCAGTTTTTCCGCATCAAATATCGATCCGTCAATAGCTGAGATCCCAAACAAATCGAATGCCTCCATCAATCCGTCAGAACACCCGAGGCACATCGTTTCAGGATCAATATCTATCTCTCCCTGGATGGCATTGTCGATCCCGGCGCAATCTACCGATCCGATCCAATATCCATTTTCAGTATTCATATATTTTCTTGTATCCCTGAGAAGTTCGATCTTGTTTTCATATGTCAGTTTTCCGCTCTTTTTTAGCGCTTCAATGCCGGATCTGTTCTTCTCTGTAAAAACCAGGAGTCTGCTGTCAGTCAGCTTTATGATCTCGCCTTTATTCTTTACCAGGAGTACGCAGTCGCCCAAAATATAATACTCACATTTCGAACCGGTCATCCTGGCCAGCAGAACTGCAAAACTGGGAAGTTTATAAATCTCATAGTCTTCCGTTTTCAGGCTCAGCAGCTTATTCGTGTCCGAAACCGACTTCCTTAAAATATCGGCCAGTCTGTCTTTCCCGTTGGCATTATCATAGATGCACTGGTTCAGTTGCCTGACATAACGCGCAACATCATCATCACATCCGAACAAATTTAAATGGTACAGATCAGTTGCCCCATCAATGACCCAAAAAATGTTATCCCTGTATCCATACGCGTCCTCGTTATCCGGTCCGTCTCCGCGCTCTGAATAACTGCTCAACACTTCCATCCAATCACCCTACTTTTTTATCAGCTGGCCGGAATCTATAACTATATTCTGCCCTGCTATTGATTTATTGCATATCAGCATATATACCAACTGCGCTATGTCCTCCGGCACGGCAAATTGCCCCGTAAGGGTACCCTCTCTCAATTTGCTCCACTCTTTTTTTGATTCTCTTAAGGTAAGTTCTGTTACAACTGTTCCGGGCGATACCACATTGACACGGATACCCTTTTCTCCCATTTCTTTGGCTATCCCATACATGAAGCCTGCCAGTCCGGCTTTAGACGCGCTGTATCCGGCCATTCTGTATGCCGCCATCCCATTTATTGAAGAGATCATAGTGATCGACTTGTCTTCCTTCGAAGCGATCAAATACGGCAATACAGCATGCACTGCGTTTATATGTCCAACCAGGTTCAGTTCTATGGATTTCCTGATCACTTCCATATCCGTGTCTGAAAAATCGCTCCATTCTTCAGGAAGGACACCACCTGCCACAGTAACTATTCCATCGACTGCTGACCCGTCAAACTCCTTCCTGAAAGCCTTTGTCAAGTCGTCATATTTTGTGACGTCGCAATGGATAAATACCTGGTTCGCCTTCTTTTCAGGCTCTTTTACATCTACCACGTATACTTTGTACCCGTTCCTTAGAAGTACTTCTGCTATTGCCGTACCAATAGTACCGCTTCCGCCGGTAACAATAATATTCTTCATCGCTGTCATACTCCCCAATAACCTCGTTCCTGGATTAAAATTATCCTATCACTGCAGCTATTACTATTGCTCCAATTATCAGTATTACTGCAAAAAGCATGAACAAAACCATTGCCCTGGTATTTGCACTGGCTCTTGCATTTTCCCGGGCATTATCTTTTTCACTTGATTGTATGGTTTTTCTTGCACCGTTGAGAATGATAAAATGAAAAAATGAAAACGCCATTATCAAAGTCCCAAGAAACAGCAGCATAACTACACAAGCTGAGATCATATCAAGATTCAGAACGACCTGCGATGTAACTACGATCAGTGAAATAATACCTGAAAAGAAACCCAGCAATTCCAGTGTTCCCTTTTTCTGTTCCTCAAGTTCCTCTTTCAATGTTTTTGAATCCTGGACCAGTGCTTGTGTCTGCTTCTGGATCTCAACAGTCTTTTCCTGGTTATCTTTAGCCTCTTTAAGAGCAACATCGATCTCCTTCAATCTGCGTTCCGTCTTGCACCTCAATAAAGCCGTCTCATAGTCAACGATTTTGATAGCGTAATCTTCGCGGGAACTATCCTCCATATCAATAGCCCTGTTGAAAAGTTTCTCCGCTTTGTCATACAACCTGCCTGCTTCTTCAGGACTTACATACCGGCATTTTGCCATCAGCAGCCTTCCCTCAGTATAGTAATACTTTGCGAACTTGGGATTGAGGCTCTTTGCTTTTTCTATATATTCCCCCGCGAGTTCATAATTGTCCTCAAAAGACTCTTTGTCACCCAGCTCGGAAGCATAAAACACCAGCTCACAGAAGTTATGGTAGATACCGGGGTAATTGGGATCATACCTTTTATCCGTGTTGTATATATCGATGCATTTTTTCGCAGAAGCAAGCGCCTCGCTCATATCCGCCTTATTCTTATTCCTTTCTTCCTGGTAAAGGATCTGGCTGTTTGTGTAATACCATAAGGGGAAAATGCTGAAGTCATCCCTGTAAGTTTCTACAATACGTTTGTTTTTCGATATATCTTTTTGATCATGATGATATGTGAACAATATGTAAAATGCTTTGAACCTTAACATGACGTCTTCATTGCGGTCCTCTATGAAATCTATGAAAGCTTTGCTGTCGAGAGCCCTTTTGTTCTTCAGGTACTTGTTGATTTTCCGGGTAAAAGCCGTGGTCTTATCATCCGGAAGATATCGCAGCAGCCAATATATCTCAAGCTCCGGATCGTTAACTTTCCTGACCGTGTAATGATATGCTTTCTCAATATCAGTTTCATTTAATTTGCATACTGATGCGGCTATTTCCTGAAGCTTTCCATCATCATTTGATACTTCAAAGCCCTTATCTTCGCTGATAAAAATCTGCGTTATAAAGCGAACCAGTTTTTTTAATCCATCTTCTGAATTTGGATAAGCAATATATTCATCTATCAGTTTCTGAACGTCATCCAAAACTACCACTGCATTATCCATTTCCATCGCCTCTCTTCAGCTTTGATATAAGGCACTCCACCCAAACAGGCCTCCTGAGGATCCGCAACGCCGCGATACAGCTTTTTCTTACTTTTGCCATATGCAGGCCTCATGACATTATTATAACAAAGATAAATGTAAAAAGGGACATACCTTTTTCACAAAGGAATGTCCCATTACAGGGGAAGGATATCAATATTAAAACTTATACAGACCTGCATGACCGGCCGACGTAGTACAAAACATGGCAGCACCCGGAAACGCCGTCCGAATCCCTTCTGTTCATAGTCCCCGGATGCTTATTACAGCTCGACGCTAAACATATAAGCGGTGCTGTAATTATCGTACCCATTAAGAAAAACTTCCGCTGTCCAGTATTTATCCGGATAAGGGATGTTCACATCCTGGCCAAGTATTATGTTACGAGTGATGTCATACATGGCGCCGCATTCGTATCCTTCGTTTTTATGCATCGCTTCCATATCGCCCGAAAAAACAGCGAATGCGAATTGTGAAATGTATGGCAGTCCTGCGGCAAAACCCTTTTCGGCTCTTTGGGGTGTGAAATCGAAGTAAACGAACCCTTCAGGCACGGGAGTATCGGCCTTCATAAAGCGTCCCCAGAAGCCATGGCATGGTTCGGCATCCACTCCTCTGCCATAATGGTGTAGTAACAATACATCATAGTCAAAGCCTGATTTGTATTCGCTCATGGTATCCAGGACACCGAAAATTTTCTTAAGGTCCTCGACAGTATCCCGGCCGTCACTTTCACGGCTTTCTTTCCCGATGAACCTCAGGGCGGGCATCTTTATATATTCGAATTTCTCGACCTTGAAGCCTTCCAGTTGCTTTTCCACCGCACCGGGCATGAAAAGTGTCCATTGTACTCTTGCATCACAGGTTTTCAGCAAGTTTACATAACCGAAAACATCAACACTGTCTACTCCTTCAGGGCCTGTTTTGCCTCCCGCGATTTGCTCGCGTATCTTACGGTCACGCATGACCGAGAAATCCGTAAACATTTTTGATACCACGTCCCGAAGATGGTTTTCATTAGTTTTGCCCGACAGCTCGTCATCAAACCTGTCCAACGCATTGAATACGGCTTCATTAACGATCCCTGGCTCGATATCTTTCAGGTATGCCCGGAGCTGTGCATTCTGACTCCTGAATCGTGCAAGTATGCCCTGCATCAGGATCTGTTCATTCTCCGCCAGCTTGTCATCGGTCCATTCGGAATCGTCAAGGATCCATTCGGTCAGGGCATCGAAAACGTTCGGATTATGTACTCTTGCCTTAACCGCCCAGTTTACGATCCTTTGATATTTTTCAGTACCAGACAGCGATTCGTCTTTTTGATTTTTGAAGTCGGTCCAATAAAATTCATCAATGAATGAGCGAGACATTTCAAAGCCTCCCTGTACGGTTATTTTTATTGTGAAAGGGCGGAACATCCTGATTTTGCCAGGCTGCACCTTTGACGGAGGGAAACCATGAAACCGTGTGAACGCCTTGGAAAAGCTTTCCTGGGTATCGTACTGATAACGCATTGCGATATCGATTATTTTACTTCCTGGTTTCAGCAGATCCAGCGCTGCTGAGGTCAAACGGCGGTTTCTGATATATTCGCCCACCGTTACGCCAAATACCAGATGAAAAAGCAGTTGGAAATGGGAGCTTGATGTATAAGCCTGGTTCGATATTTCGTCAATGCTTATGTTATCAGTCAAATGATCTTCAATGTATCGAATGCTTTTCGATAAGCATTGTATCCAGTTCACTCCATCCGCCTCCTTTCAGCAAGTAATATATATCTTTTGAATCCAAAAGTCATGTTTTAGAATACGACGTTTTGTCGGGACACGATTTCCAGCAGTTCTTCAGCTTCTTTCCTTGTCGGGATCATAATGCAATACTCCTCCGTTACGCAAAATCTGTCTCTTCACCAGTCCAGCCATAGCTGCGAAATGTTGGATTTTCGTACATATAAATCATATACTTCCTGGTAAGTTAATTCAAAACAATATTTGAAACATGCAGGATTTTTGATCGGATGCCTGAAATGCGATATCCGCATAAAAATTAAAAACAGGTATCTTTGTCGAGAATACTATATAATACAGCCAATATCGAAAGGAGTGGTAAGTTTGAAGGTATCGTCCACAGAAGTTCAGAATAACTTTGGCAACCTATATAACCAGCAGAACCGTCCCTGCGGTTACCTAAGCATTCCGTTCTTTTATATAGAATTTACGTCTGCATCCTTGGTGGTAGAGAGACTATTCATACTCACAGATGGGATCAAGCGCAAATAAGGGTTCGTCCATCACAATTGCTGAACTTTTACCAATTGCCTTACTCCACTGTTCCTTATTCCAAACTTGCTATAATTCCGTATTCCAGCGATTCTTCGTATGTCCTGCGAATTAATGATTTTGCACCTTCACCGAATCTTACCTGTATAGAACTTATAAAACCGTCATATATTATTTTCCCTTTGAATGGAAGCAAAATAGTTTTCCATTCTCTTTGGTCATATATTCTCATTCCAATCATTAAAAATTCTGGATGACATATAGCAGGTCCGTTATCTTCGTTTTGACCGGAAAATCACCGATAACTGTGCAATTTTTTCACTTATGTGCGCTTTTGGCGCGATTTTATTGTAAATAGTCCATACTTAAGTTACATAACACGTCGTATCCCTTATTATGTCTGCCTAGTCGCGCCCATAAACGAAATTTTTTCACACCAACCCGTTATTTCCCGGGTTATTTCCCGCAAAAACCTTTACAGCAGGATGAAAGACAGAGGAATTCCCCTATATATTAAGGGGACATTTCTCTGCTATCGAAGCTCATCTTCCAGCAGAGAAGTGTCTCCTTTCCTTATTCGCCTTACCTGATCAAAAAGGGCTTTACCTCTTCCCGCAGAGGCTGTCCCTTTACTGAGGCGTGTCGGGTTAAGATGATCAAAAGGGGACATTCCTCTTCCACAGAGAAATACCCCTATAAATTAAGGGGACATTTCTCTACTATCAAAGCCCATCTTCCAGCAGAGAAGTGTCCCCTTTCCTTATTCTCCCCTTACCTTAACAGCGACTCTCCCGTCATTTCCGCCGGCTTCTCGAAGCCCAGCAGTTCCAGCATCGTCGGTGCAAGGTCTGCAAGGCGTCCTTC
>DAOSCC010000007.1:0-5474 GCA_035361135.1 Clostridiales bacterium
CTTTTCGACGATGACGGAAAAACATATTACTGCGGGACCGGAGCAGATAAAAACGGAAAACAGGGCATAGTGCTTTTTGAGATAGACCCGGATACAGGCTCGATCTTAAGCGACAAACAGATAATATCATACGGGTCCGGCGGCAAGTTCCCCGAAGGTCCGCATATTTACAAGATCAACGGATGGTATTACTTAATGATCGCAGAGGGCGGAACCGAATACGGCCACATGGAAACTATGTTCCGCAGCCGGAATATTTGGGGGCCATACGAATCATGCCCGAATAACCCCATCCTGACAAACCGCAATGAAATGAACACGGATATCCAGTGCTGCGGACACGCCGATATCACCGAAGATGAAAATGGCAACTGGTGGCTGGTCTGCCTGGGTATCCGGAAACTGCCCGGCGGCCCGTTGCTGCACAACCTGGGCAGGGAGACGTTCCTCGCGCCTGTCACATGGACTTCTGACGGCTGGCCGCAAGTCGGCGACATGGCCGTGATACGGGAAACAATGGAAGGTCCCCTTCCCAAGGGTGAGACCGTTCGGCAGTCTTCCGATTTTTCGGATGATTTTACCCGGCCGCAGCTTGCCCCGGAATGGACATTCCTGCGCAATCCCAGGATGGAGCGCTACAAAACCGGAGACGGCAAATTGGTCATTGAAGGAAGCCGCGAAACCCTCAGCGATTTCGAACCGTCCTTCATAGGCGTACGCCAGACCGAATTTGATATGACCGCGCAGGTGACCGTTTCGGCAAAACTGGAGTCAGGAAATTCAAAAGCCGGCATTACGGTCTATTACTCCAAGGATAACCACTATGATCTCTATATCGAACGGAAAGAAGGAAGACTGTGGGCTGTCCTTTCAAGAAGGATCATGGATCTCGAATCTGTCACGGGCAGGGTCCTGCTCCCGGATGAACCTGAAATGGTGACCCTGCTGGTGGAGACAAGCGCGAAAGAATATCTGTTCCGCGTTATCGGAAGTGAAGGTACAGTCACCGTCGGAGCGGGATGCACAGCAGGAGTCTGCACCGAAGGTACTATGACGATGACATTTACCGGCACATTCATCGGGCTGTTTGCGACAGATACAGTTGCAGAGTTCCGCTCATTCAGCCTGACGGAAAAATGATTGCCGGGCCAGCCGGCCAATCAATGGTTTCCGGGGAGCCTGGCAAGGGAACTGGTATGAAATGACCGTCTAAGTGTCCGACGGCCCTGAAAGTGTCCGAAACGATATTGGAGCCGGTCATATCGCAGTCGATCGGTCATGCCTGTAACGTTTCGGACACTTTTACTTTTCCTGGCCACATTGCATATCTACAGGTTTACCTCGAGCAGTATCGGGGCGTGATCCTGCCTGGGCCCCGAATCGATCACTTCAGATTTGAGAACTTTATCGGCGATCCGGTCGCTGACCAGCCAGTAATCGATCCTCCAGCCGGAATTATTTATCTTGCTTGTCCTTATGATTTGGGACCACCAGGTGTAGACACCGGTCACATCGCCATGGATATGCCTGAACGTATCCGTAAACCCTTTTGCAAGCAGATTGGTGAAGCCCTGGCGTTCTTCGTCGGTAAAGCCGGCCGAATGGCGGTTGCTGTCAGGGTGGGCCAGGTCCGATTCCCTGTGCGCCACGTTGAAATCCCCTGCCGCGACAACCGGTTTTATTTTGTCCAGCGACACAAGGTAATCGGCGAATTTCTTATCCCAGATCTGGCGGTCCGCCAGCCGGTCCAGGTTCTCGCCCGCATTTGGCGTATAGACCTGCGTCAGGAAGAAACGGTCGAATTCCAGCGTGATTATACGACCTTCATAGTCCATAGTGCCCGGCGCACCGATTTTCGGAAATGAAACGGATGGATCCAGGTTATTTTTGTACAGAAACATAGTGCCTGCATAGCTCTTCCTGGCCGGCGCGACAGAGCTGTTCCACACGATCGCGTAATCCGGGAACTTCTCCCCCAGGAACTCCATGTGCTTTTTTGACGGCCCGTCGCCGGGCAGCTTAGTTTCCTGTAAAGCAATCACATCAGGATCGTATTCCCTGATCGTATCCAATACTTTCCGCGACAGCTCACTGCGCTCCGAAGTGCCTGTCAATGCCGCATTCAGCGAATCGATGTTCCACGAGATGAATCTCACAGCGTTATCCTCCCCCGTATGGCTCTCTGGGGTATATGATAACATAAAAAGTGGTGCCTGGCACCACTTTCAGGACACCCTGTTCGACTGTCGTTAACAGTTTTCGTCTGCAAGGCCCTTCAGGGAGACATTATCACTGAATTTGAAAAGCGGCAGGCATCATCAGCATGAAGAGTACTTTGGACCCTGTCTCATAAAAATAATAAGCAGCTATGGAAATGCATTACAAAAATCCATGATTATATAGTATAATTTAACTGCATTTTTTGTATGTTTTGTTTGAATTCGCAGCCGGAGTTGATTGTTTTGATCGTACTGATTATGGCAATCGAAAACCATGATGACAGGGAAAAAGCTGCCGAGATTTACAGACTCTACAGTACAACGATGTTCAAAATTGCAAAAGGCATCCTGCATGATGCACACCTGGCAGAGGATGCCGTGTCAGAGGCTTTTGTCCGGATAATTGACAATCTTGAAAAAATAAACCTGTCTGACCGTAATAAAACAAAGGGATTCGTCGTTGTAATAGCGAGGCATATAGCTATTGACATGCTGAGAAGGCAAAAACGATACGTACCGCTCGACGATCATTCGGATTACACGGAATGCAAGGAACCGGCACTCAGCGGCTTAGCCTCTGATGAAGCATGTTCCGGAATAGCAGATGCGATAGCAAAGTTAAACAGGAGTTATTCCGACATCCTGTACTTTAAAATCGTATTCAATTACTCAAATGATGAAATCGCCAAAATACTCGGTATCAGCCGGGATAATGTGAATGTCCGTCTCCACAGGGCAAGAAACGCCTTAAAACAGCAGCTTATGAAGGAGAATGACCTGTATGACCGAAAAGGAAAAAAATGAGATAATATTCGATGCAATGCTGAAAATAGCGGTCATGGAAGCATTTGAACAGGAAATGTCCGAATTGGGATCCGAAGGAGCGGAAGTGACGGACAGACCTTCACCGGAACTGGACAGGCGCGTAAAAAGACTGATAGACAAAAGTTACATGAAGTCAAAAATGCAGCGATATTTGAAGCTTACAGGCAAGATCGCCGTATGCATATGTATTGCTTTCACTTTAATATCGTTAAGTGTCAGGGCGACGAGAAATGCTATATTCAATGCAATCATAGAATTCCAGGAGAAATATGCCAGGGTAAATTTCGGAGATTCGGAAGCGGTAAACGATATATACCGTCCGACATATCTGCCGGAAGGGTTCAGCGAAATTTCGACGGCTAAATTCGGAAATACTGTCATGATCAAATATTCAAAAGCGGATGATGCCGAAATAGTCCTTAGCCAGCGCCCTGCCGAATCAGGAGCCCTATTGGTGGACAATGAAAACACGGACTGCACGGAAGTGGAAGTTTCCGGCGCTACGGCCTATCTGTTCAGAGGATCGTCGGCCGACGATACAAGCACCCTTATTTGGCAGGCAAATGGAACAGTATTTGAACTGACTTCCAGGATCAGCAGCGACGAATTGATCAAGATCGGTGAAAACCTGAAAAAATGATATGAAATATTTCCCTTAGGAGTGTAATTTTAGGGATCCTTTTTCGTTTATATAGTGAAGGTAAATGACACCTCAAATATAAGCATTTTACTGTTGATCGTTAAAAATCAGGAGCAATTGAAAGGAGTGTGGACATTTTGAAGTACAACAACACTTATCCGATAATAGCAGCCATCTCGCTTATTCTGTATTCTATCTTGAGTTTTATTGAGGAAGTTGCTGAAAAAAGCATTCTCGCAAGGCTGCACATAAGCGGGGCAAGTTTTAATTACGACACGTTCCGGCTAAACACATCCGGAGCAAAAAACATATTATTAGCTCTTGCTTTCGTATGCCTTGTGATCACAATTATCTCGTTGATTCTGCGTAAAAAGTAATTTTAACCGGAAGCCCTGGACTATGTCTTCGGCGTCGCTCAGGTTTTTCATGTACATGAAAGCGACCCTGAGGAGCATATCTGCGTGTTTTTCAACAGACTCTTCTATTTTTCTGTGATTTGCGGTCAGTGGGCCCACCATTTTTCCTCCTCACATATAATACAAATCAAGTGGGCAAAAAAACGCATTGAATATAAATATTTTATCATTCTTTCAGCAAATGGATATTACAGATCGATTTTACAAGATGTCCTCACAAAAAACTGGGTGCCTTGTTCAGGCACCTCATTTGACTGCAGTGATCATACCAGCTATTCAATCGGCCTGTCGATCCTGCTCAGCTTTTCAAGCAGGATCTCTTCTTCCGTCGGATCGCTGCTGTTTTCTTCTATCTTCATCCGTATGCCGAGCATCCGGGAGTCGACCTCCGACAAAATATCTGCGCATTCCTTCAACTGTTCGGCGATTTCCGGCCTTTCCGCTACTCGCTGTTTATATCTCAGCTGATGCTCAAGGCTCGCCCAGGAGTCCATTGCAATCGTCCTGATTTGGACTTCTACTTTCATATGTTTCTTCTGCTCGGCGAAAAAGACCGGAACACTGACTATCAGATGCAGGCTGCGGTAACCGTTTGGTTTTGGTTGGGCAATGTAATCCTTTTTACGAATAAGCTTTATGTCATCCTGCTGTATCAGCGCATCAGCAATCATGTAGATATCATCCACATAGGAACAGATTACCCGGACTCCGGCTACATCGTTGACATATTCCTCGATATTCCTGATCGAAAACGGTATGTTCTTTTTCCTCAGCTTTTCAATTATGCTCGAAGTGGTCTTAAGGCGCGAAACGATAAAATTGATGGGATTTCTTTTATGCCTGATCTCAAATTCTGTATCCAGGATCTCCAGTTTCGTCCTGACTTCCTTTATTGCGCATTTGTACATCATCATCAGTTCTTTGTACCCGATCAGGGACCTCATAATCTCTCTGGCCTGGCTGCGCACTGTTTCTACTATTGGATTGCTGAGAGTTATCAATTCATGCGGAAGACCATAGTTTTGCGAGTCGGAGGTTTCTGAGAGCAAAGATCCGATATACTCCGATGTATAAAAAGTCTCTTCTTTTTTATTCATTTCCCATCTCCTTGCCTTTTTTAGATCCAGGTTCTGTGAATATGCGCTGCCTTTTACACAGACTATTATATTGACGCAACATGAACTGAATATAAACCGCATAATGAAATATAAAAGCGGCCTCTGCGGCCGCTTGCTGCATTAAAATATGTCAATTTTCATAGTTCATCATCTTTACTATGCATTGCAATCGCATATAAGATCAGCCATTCATATCTCAATCGCTTTAAATCCTGATATGCGGATAAGTGTATATTCTCCCTTCATAGTTCCTCAT
>DAOSCC010000007.1:5574-24853 GCA_035361135.1 Clostridiales bacterium
CCCAGCGGGATACCGGCATCCACGATATCTGTGCAGGCTTTGGCTGAATCCGGGGTGATCTCTTTTGGATGGTTGAAATGGGTATTTATCCAGATAGGCTGATATTTTTTCAACATGTCCAAGAGCCCGGGTGTGATGCGCATGGGCATAACGACCGGCACTCTCGTCCCGATACGGATTATCTCCACATGGTCTATCCTTCGAAGTTTTGAGATTATCCTCTCAAGCCTGCCGTCATCCAGCGTAAGCGGATCCCCGCCGGATATCAGCACATCGCGTATTGCTTCGTTCTTTGCTATATAATCCACCGCTGTATCGATCTCATCATCGCTGATCGCAAAATCTTCCTCACCCACAGTCCGTCTCCTGGTACAGTGTCTGCAGTACATTGAGCACATGCGGGTTACCAGGAACAGTACCCGGTCCGGGTAACGGTGCACGATGTTTTTCACAGGGCTGTCCCGTTCTTCATCCAGCGGATCAGCCATTTCATATGGAAGAACCTTCATCTCGTTTATAGTCGGGATCGCCTGCATCCGGATCGGACATTTCGGATCCTTCGGATCCATCAGGGATGCATAATAAGGAGTGATTGCCATTCGGAAGTTGTTCAGGCAAACGGATATATCACGCTTCTCTTTCTCGCTTAACAGGACCACTTTTTCCAGTTGTTCCACGGTTGTGATCCTGTTTCTGAACTGCCATTTCCAATCATACCATTCACTGCTGATAGGCCCAGGTTCTAGCGGTACTTCTGCACTGCCTTCCATATTCATTCCCCCTTGAATGAAGTTTTATAATATTTAAGTAAAACTTTCCGGTTGCAAAATAAATCTCAGCCAACGCTGTACTTAATGCCGTACCTTTTAAGAGCGCTTTCCAGCACATTCCATATCAGCGAGTTATAGTCCATGCCATTGAATTCGGCTATCATAGGAAAGTCGCTGTAACCCGGGGCCAGTCCAGGCAAGGGATTGATCTCCAGGAAATACAGCTTTCCTTCCGGGGAAAGCCTGAAATCGACCCTTGCAAAGTCCCTGCAGGATAAAACTTCATAGATTTTTTTCGCCGTGCATGTTATTTCGTTTTCCGTATCTTTGTCGATATCCGCCGGACATTCATACAGGACGAACTCTTTATAGTTTTGCTTGACGTTATAGCTGTAAATGTTGAATTGATTCCCATTGTTTATCCAGCGTATCTCCATCGGGGGAAATACGTGGATATCCTCGCCGTTTCCGAAGATACCGACGGTAAACTCACGGCCGCTGATGTATTCCTCGACCAGCATGTCCTGCCTGTACAGGTTTATGTTCTTCGACACCAGTTCCTGCAGTTCTTTCCGGTTCTTTGCGACCGCAGCGTCGGATATGCCTTTGCTGGAACCTTCCGCATTTGGTTTTACGATCACTGGGAAATGGAATCTGCCGGCAAGTCGATACTGTTTTCCGGAGATGACATCATATTTAGGCGTCCTGATGCCATACGTGGAGACAAACCGCTTTGTCAGCGCTTTATCCAGCGAAATGCACAAAGTCGTTTCATCCGAACCTGTATAGGGGATCCTGTAGAAATCAAGCAAGGCGGGTACTTGAGCTTCGCGGCCTCTTCCCTGGATTCCTTCCGCTATGTTGAATACGATGTCGGGCTTATCTTCCGCCAGCTTCAAAGGCAGTCCTTCGTCCGCTTCCAGTAAGGTCACCCGGCAGTTTCTGCTCTCAAGGGCCTCCTTGATCGCCATGACTGTTGAAATATCGTCATACTCTGCTTCAGCGTCCGGAGCAGCGGGCTCCGGGCCGGCGGACAGGCGGTTTCGTTCCTCCCGTTTGCCTTTCTTAAGGTTAAAGGTTATCCCAACATGCAGCAACCGGGAGAGTCCACCTGATTCATTATCGTCCATTTTTACGCCTCGATTCTGCCCACTTGTATCGTTTCGAGTTTAGTCCTATTTACGAGCAATGTCAATACTAAATATGATAAATTTCATATGCGCATTATACAGTTTGTATCGGCATGTCTACCAAATGAGCCAAACCAGTATATACCCGGACATAACAGCCGCCAGCGTAAAAGGCACGCTGATTTTCATAAATTCCTTCGCGCTGACCTCATACCCTTCCCTGTGCAGAATGCCAAGGCCTGTGATGTTTGCGGACGCTCCGATGGGCGTGATGTTGCCTCCCAGCGTTGATCCGGCCAGGAGGCCGAAATAAAGGACTGTAGGGTCTATCCCCATAATGTTTGCGATACCGCCGGTAACAGGAAGCATTGTCGCAACATAAGGGATGTTGTCTATGAACGCCGAGAATAACACAGAAGCCCAGACAATAAGCGTATACATCAAAAATACATTGCTTCCGCTTACTTTGACAAAAAGGCCGCTGATCGCGTCAACAACGCCTGCCTCCGTAATGCCGCCTATTACGATAAAAAGACCGCCCAGCAAAAGAAGAGTGAAATAGTCTATATCCTTTAATACCTTTTTCACCGATTTCAGGCTGCGTGACCTGACAGCCTCACGGGCCAGCCCGACAGCCATAAAGCCGACACAAATCAAGCCATTCATAATCGCAGGCTTCCTGTCTTCCGGGATGAAAGAAGCAAGGATCAGCGACAGTATGGTACCGGCGAGAAGCACGGACGGGAAATAATCAGTAACGACCGTTCTGTCCCCGGCCTCTATTTTTTGCTTCTCATTGCGGAACACGTATAAAAGGACGAACGTCGAAGCAATTGCGCCGATCTGGACGACCCAGAACATGCCTGGCCTGCCTTTGTATACAAAGAAATCAAGAAAGTCCATATCAGCATGTCCGCCAAGCAGGATGGAAGTAGTGTCGCCGACAAGCGTAGCAGCGCCCTGCAGGTTAGATGATATGGATATGGCAATAATGGCCGGCACTGGGGAGATGTTCAGCTTTTTCGATATGGTAAGCGCAACAGGAGCAACTATCAGAACCGTTGCGACATTGTCCACAAATGCGGAAATGGAACTTGCGAAGAAAGCCAATGAAATTATCGCCCATTTGACGTTCGGCATCTTCTCGATGATCATATCAGCAAGAAGCGATGGCATTTTCGATTCGATAAACAGCGAGACGACGCCCATCGTGCCGGCGATCATCATTATTACGTTCCAGTCTACTGAAAAGAATACCTTGTTCACGGGTAAAATGCCAAATACGACAAACAGTGCTGCAGAAGCCAATGCGATATATGCTCTGTACCTGGAGAATGCAAGCAGCAGTGCATATGTCAGCAGAAACAATACAAGCGGTAAAATCATCTGAAACACGCTCCCGGTTTTTGAGAGTGACCGTCATCAAAAAATGATTATACCATTGCTGTCGCTTATTGCAAGTAATTGTCAAAATCATTCGAAATGGACCCCATTTGATATTCGTGATATACATTGCTGTCTGGAAGTCAACGTAATTTTTTAATGCCGGACATGGCAATAGCAGTTGTGTGCCGAAAAAAATCCTTCCGGTATATTTCTCGCATTGATACCGGAAGGATTTAAGGATTCAATAAGTAACCAGGAAATATGTATCAATGTGCCGTGCTCGGTACCATGCGCTCTCCGGCACATCATCGAAGATCACCTGCTTCCAGCTTTTTCCGTAATAGCTGAAATGTGTATTGGCAAAAATGACCGGGCCTGTTTCGGTGATGTACCATCCGTTGGGTATGGTTTTTACATTGCCAGAACCGTCAAAGTACCTGACTATGATGCATTCTGAGTTCTCCAGTTCATCTGCAGTCGGGGTATATGGTATCCTTACCGTTGCACGGGCTTTGCGGTTGCTCCAGTTGACAGGTTTGCATCGATAGCCAGCGTGAGCTGAACGACCGGCCTGCCGCCTTGGGGGATAGAGCAAATATGATTAAAATAAGTAAGAATATTATCATTTTGCGTTACTGTATATATTTCAAACCAGAATGTACTGCCCCTGCCCTCTTCGGATTCGACCCCGTACCTGCCGCCGTGCATGTCGATTACCTTTTTGACGATAGAAAGCCCGAGTCCTGTGCCCATTATTGGTCTTTTATGCTACCCTTCGGGAGCAAACATCTATATGGTCGGGTAAATTCTGAAAAGTTTTGCATGAGGAACTACATTCACGCAATTGAAGAAGCCGGGTGTACAAAATTCGAATTGTTGTGTGCCAAAATGGCATATATATTGTTAATTGACAATAATAAAGCTGACATAATGTGGTTTTTCCTAGTATTATGTTTACATATAATCGATAAGTAACCTAACATAATTTATTATGTCTACCCAACAATTCAGATTTTGTACACCCAGCTTCATATTTCCTTTATCTTCAAATGCGAGTATTTCTTTTTCAGTTCATCGACATAAGCCTTAAGTTCCGCGAGATCATCAAAATAAAGCTCGGTAACTCTGACCTCGCATTCGTAACCGTTTTCATTCAGGATTCTCTGTATTTCATCTGGTTCAAGCACTTTCCCCCTCAATCCAAGTTCGGCCAGGGGATCATGCAGAACTCTCGGCGTATAGTCCGTCCTGCCTGCAACTGTCATTAAACCTTCGGCAGCCGGAATATAAGCGCCATTGCGGGGAAAGACCGATACAAATGCTCCGATGCCGGCAAAAACAAGCATTACGGGAACACAGAAAATCACGATATGCTTTTTCATTTTTCCGATACCCGGCAACATATCCATCCTCCCATCCGATATGCCTGATTTGAAGGTAAAAGCCATGTCCGTAACAGAATAATCCCTGGTTTTATTATGCTGCATAAATATGGAATATGTCAATAACATATGAAAGCCCGCA
Organism: Clostridiales bacterium; assembly: GCA_035361135.1. Classification (GTDB taxonomy): domain Bacteria; phylum Bacillota; class Clostridia; order Acetivibrionales; family DTU013; genus DTU013. Next base: position 10,385 of record DAOSCC010000007.1, read on the forward strand.
AGGTATTATTCATTAAAATTAATAATATAAATAAAACTGTGCTTTTCTCTTGAATTTAATAATATTAAAGTATATACTTAATATTGTTAAAGGAGGTGCTGTCATGGCAATAGAAGTCGTCCCTGAATGGATGGCAAACCTGGAAGACGAAGACCTGGTATTCATCAAGAATTTCCTCCTTGCTTCCGGATCTCTTAAAGAGATAGCACACCAGTACAGGGTGACATATCCTACTGTACGTCTCCGGCTTGACAAATTGATCCAGAAAATAAAAATCAGCGAGAAAACGGAAAACGATCCATACATCGCACTGATCAAAAGGCTGGCGGTAAATGACAAGCTGGATTTCAACACAGCCAAGATACTGATCAGCGAGTATAAAAAAGTAAAGGGGGCAGAGCAGTAATGGCAATGAAAATCGTTCTAACAATTCCTGCATTATTTATTATCTTTATGCTTTTTATATTGCTGCAAATCTTCCTGTCCAGGATGGAAAACAGGTGGCCCGGGTTGATAATCCCTACAGTCTGGTTCTGTATAGCTGTCGCCGGTACAGGTTATCGAGTCTATGACCGGTCACTGGATGCCGCATATGGAAATGCAGCCACAAATGTCCTCGGATTGATCGGTGAAGCGGTCGCTTTTTTCTTTATTTTCAACATTCCTACAGCTATCTTCCTCCTGATATATTTCACCTGCAGGGAAAGAAAAAGGCGCAAGAAGAACCTTGACAAAATGAACATACAGGACCTGTAATGAGCGTCGGCAGACTTTCTTTATCCTTCCACTGCTGCAATGGCATCGATCTCGACCATGTATGCAGGATTTGCAAGGCCCGCTACTTTGAGGACCGTTATCAGGGGAGGCTTTTCAAGATCGCCGACCGTTTCCCTGAATGCCTTGAACCCGACAGCCGGGTCGCACCCGTCGGCCATGTAGATATTGAGCTTGATCACATCGTTGAAGGTGGCGTTTTCAGAAGCCAGGGCGATCTTGATGTTCTCCAGGACCTGCTTTGTCTGGAGTTCAAAATCATCGAGCCCTACCAGCCGGCCTTCTGCGTCGACTGCATTCTGGCCGCCGATAAAGATCATTTTCCCGCTGCCGCTGACCGTGACCACCTGGCTGTAAGCCCTGGATTTGAATAAACCTTCAGGATTGCTGTGTTTGACGATCATTTTGCCCATCACATCTTTCCTCCTTCAAACAACAGGTATGATATTGCCGCATGTACTTATAGATTACTTTTATGAGTTTACCACTTACACCCGATATATAATCATGTTTATAACCGCGGCAATACCACCTGTTCTGCCGAAGGATTTCACTTTCTAATCCAGTTCGATCGCCCCGGTATAAAGCTGATAGTACCTTCCGCCCATCGCAAGGAGTTCCTCGTGGGTGCCCTGCTCGATGATCTCGCCATGCTCCAGCACGATGATCCGGTCTGCATTACGGACGGTAGACAGCCTGTGCGCGATCACAAATGTCGTCCTGTTCTTCATAAGCTGATCCATACCGCGTTCAATTAGTTTCTCAGTCCTTGTATCAACAGAGCTTGTAGCTTCGTCAAGTATAAGGATGGGAGCTTTCGATATGGCAGCCCGCGCGATATTAAGGAGCTGTCGCTCTCCCTGGCTCAGGTTGGCGCCGTCGCCTTCGAGCACCGTGTCATAGCCCTCCGGAAGCCTCTCGATAAAGGAATGGGCGCACGCGACTTTGGCAGCAGCAATGACCTCCTCGTCAGTTGCATCCGGGCGTCCGTACCGGATGTTCTCCCTGACCGTCCCTGAGAACAGGTGCGTATCCTGGAGCACCATCGCTATATTGCTCCTGAGCGAATCCTTTTTTATCTTTTTTATGTTGATGCCGTCGATCAGTATCTCTCCCTCTTCGATTTCATAGAACCTGTTGATAAGGTTCGTAATGGTCGTCTTCCCCGCGCCCGTGGATCCGACGAAAGCAATTTTCTGGCCTGGTTTTGCTGTTACGTTTATATGCTTAAGTACGGTTACCCCGGGGATATAGCCGAAAGTCACATCCTTCAGTTCCACTTCGCCCCTGATTGGCATTGCACCGGCAATCTTATTCACTTCAGAGCATATCTCTGTCGCATCGGACGGGTCCGCTGCTTCAGGCGCCTCATCCATTACTTCAAAAACTCTTTCCGCTCCCGCCAGTGCAGCGTAAATTATATTCATCTGCATGGACAGCTCATTAACCGGCCGTGAGAACTGCCTTGAATAATTCGTGAATATGGTCAGCCCGCCAATATCGAAGTTCGCTGTCAGGCACAGGATACCTCCGACTGCCGCCGACAACGCATAGCTCACCTGGCTGAGGTTGCCCATGACGGGTCCCATTATGCCGCCGAAAAACTGGGCCTTCATTTGCCTCTTGCGCAATTCATCGCTCAGGAATTCGAATTCATCTATTGCCGTTTCCTCGTGGCAGAATACCTTTATAACTTTCTGGCCTGCCATGGTTTCTTCGATATAACCGTTGACCGCGCCAAGCGCCTGCTGCTGTTGCGAAAAGTATTTCCTGCTCTGCTTTCCGATCATGCCACCCACGTAGACCAGAAGCGGGGTTGTAATGATAATGACCAATGCGAGTATCCAGTTCGTTACAAACATAAGCGTCACAGTGCCGATCAGTGTGATTATTCCCGAAAAGATCTGCGTCATTGTGTGATTGAGCATCTCTCCGACCGCATCAAGGTCATTTGTGAATCGGCTCATTATGTCGCCGTGCGTATGCGTATCATGATATTTCAGGGGAAGCCTCTGGATCCTGCGGAACAGTTCTTCCCTGATTTTGACCAGTGCGTTCTGGGACACTCCTATCATGATCTTTTGCTGAAGGTAAACACATTCGACACCGACAAGATATATCCCTGCCATGATCAGGATACCGGTAATAAGATTGCTTACTTTTTCTGCTGCGGTCTGGTCGGCCGACACCAGGTTGTTTATAATCGGGCGCAAAATATAGCTTCCGGCCAGGTTGGTCAGGCTGCCTCCGAGCACGCATGCAAATACGAACAGGATTTTATATTTATCCTTTCCTATATAGGATAGCAGCCTGTTTATAGTCGCTGAAGCGTTTTTGGGTTTTCCGCCGGACATGGCAAAGCGCATACCCGGAGGTCCTCCGCCAGGACCGCCCTGCCTCCTTCTTCCGGCGCCTCCCGGCCTCCCCGCTCCGGGACCGCCGGGCCCCATTCCGCCCGGACCGGCAGCCATATTTATATTCCCATACCTGCGCAGCAGTATCTCTTTCCTTTCTTCGCTGATCCGTCCCTTTTCGCTGGTACGGCAAATTTCACCGACACGCTCCTCTTCTCTGATCCTGTCCATTATGCCGTCACCTTCTTGTCCATTTGTGAGTAGTAGATTTCCGAATATGCCTCGCAATTTTGCATCAATTCGTCGTGGGTACCTATGCCGACGATTTTACCGTCATCGAGGACTACGATTTTATCTGCGTTGATTACCGACGAAATCCTCTGTGCGATTATTATTTTCGTCATGTCCTGCAGTTCATTTTTCAGTTTATCCCTGATCTTCGCCTCGGTCGCGGTGTCAACTGCGCTGGTACTGTCGTCGAGGATCAGGATCTTCGGCTTCTTCAGCAGGGTCCTTGCAATACACAGCCTTTGTTTCTGTCCGCCGGAGACATTGACGCCTCCCTGCCCAAGCTCGGTCTCATAACCTTTTTCGAAAGAAGTGATGAATCCGTGTGCCTGTGCATATTCCGCAAACCTGTACACCTCTTCTTCAGCAGCATCTTCATCGCCCCATCTGAGGTTTTCCATGATAGTACCTGAAAACAGCACGTTCTTCTGGAGCACGATGCCTACCCCGTTGCGGAGGTTTTTCAGCGAATAGTCTTTGACATTGACGTCATCCACCAGGACTTCTCCCCGGTCTGCGTCATACAGCCTGGGGATCATCTGGACGAGTGTCGACTTGCCGCTGCCGGTCGAACCTATGATACCGACCGTCTCGCCCGGGTTTATCACAAGGTTGATATCCTCAAGGACCCATTTTTCATTGTTTTTGTAATATTTGAAATGAACGCCCCTGAACTCGACCTTGCCGCGCTGAACGGCCAGATCTTTCCGGGAAGCGTCATCATCCGTCAGATCGATGTCAGTGCGAAGGACTTCATTGACACGTCTTGCAGATGCAAGGGTCCTGGAACTGTTGAGTATGATCAGGGAAACCATTATAAGTGAAAAGAGGATCTGGACCACATAGTTCACAAACGCAATCAGAACGCCGGTGGTCATGCTTCCGGCAATGACCTGGTTCCCGCCGAACCACACCACTGCCAGGGTCGTAAAATTCATAGCGAGCGTCATGACAGGCATGGTGAATATGACTACGTTCATTGCGCTCAATGCGCTGTTTTTCAGATCTATATTGGCATTTCTGAATTTCTCCTCCTCAAAGCTTTCCCTGACAAATGATTTTATGACCCTTATATTAGTCAGGTTTTCCTGTGTGACAGTATTGAGGGCGTCCAGCTTTTTCTGCATGGCTGAAAAACGCGGAAAACCGATTTTCAGTATAAAGTAGATCGCAGCCGACAGCAGAGGCAAAACACAGAATATTGTTAATGCCAGCCTCGGGTTCAGGGCAAAAGCCATTATGAGCGCGCCTATCAGCATGCCCGGAGCTCTCAGGGCCATTCTCAGCATCATCTGGAGCATGTTCTGTATCTGTGTGATATCATTTGTAAGCCGTGTGATCAGAGAACCAGTATTATACTGATCGATATTGGTGAAGGAGAATTTCTGGATCTGTTTAAACAGGTCTTTCCTCAAATCGTTCGCGAATCCTGTGGACGCCTTGATGGCAAAATAGGCGCCTCCCACGCCTCCGGCCATCATGATGAGCGCCGTTATCACCATCGCTGCGCCCATCATTATAATATAAGGAATGCCCCTGCCCCCATTTACGCCATTATCTATGATATTGCTAAGCAGCAGAGGCATGACCACCTCGCCGATAACTTCAACGATCATCAGGATCGGTCCTATGATAAATGCAGATAAATATGGTTTGACATATTTCCAGTACCGTCTCATACATTACGTCCTTTCTTTTTTCAGCTTTATTTCTTCTTCCATTTTGTCCAGGTTCGCATCCAGCTTGTGCAGCAAAACAGACAGGGTATGCTTCTCTTCTTCCGCGAGGCCCGCAAAAACCTTTTGGTCTGCCGACCTGAAAATCTTTCTGCTTTGTTCTACAACAGCGTTCCCTTTTTCAGTAATGGTGATCTTGTTGAGCCGGTTATCGGCTTCATCCGTTACCCTGCAGATGTACCCTCCCTTTTCCAGCTTCTTTAGCGATACTGCGACTGTCGCCGCAGATACATCCATTGTCCTGGCAATATCATTCTGTGAAAAATTCGGATTGCGTGCGATTTCCATCAGCAGGCGATGCTGTGCCTGGTAGACGCCGGTTTCATCCAGGTAGTTCTGCATGATCCTCCTGTGCTTCACGGCAAAGTTGATCAACTGATGGATCAATTTCTTGTCGCTGATTTCATTTGCTTGATTGCCGTCCATCTTTCCGGATTGCTCACCGCCTTTCGCCTGGTAATGCAGTTATAAAATCATTCCTGGCATGTCAATCGTTACCATGCTAATTATTAACTAGCTAACGATTGAATATTATAGCATTTATTTTCTGCCGATGTCAATCCCGATAATACATCCGCTATTCAGCCGTTCAACCGTTCTGCATAACAGCGCCCCGGCATGACTGCTGTAAGCCGGATCAGGGAAAAGGCACTCCTGTCAGTACAGCCAGAGCAGAAGCTTATGACCTGTTTCGACACAATACGCCATTTTCCGAAAATATATTGAACTCGTCCCGGATAACCTGTAAAATTTAAGTAACAGCAATGATCCGGAAGGGGGATATATATGGCTGTAGAATGGACTCATGATCTGTCGGTAGGAGTAAAGCATATCGACGACCAGCACAAAATCTGGTTCCAGAAGGCGAATGAACTGTTTGAAGCAGGAAAGCAGCAGAAGGCAAAAGAGTACATAAATACGATGATCGATTTCCTGGACGAGTATACGAAGCAGCATTTCAGGGATGAAGAAGCCTACATGGAAGAAATCCGCTACCCCGGACTTGATGCCCAGAAGAAAGCACACGCAAGTTTTATCGATGAACTCGCCAAACTTAAGAAAGATTACAACGAAGGCGGAGGCAACATCCTTGTGATACTCAACGCCAACAGGATGGTCATCAACTGGCTCACGAACCATATAAGGAGCATGGACAAAAAAATAGGCGAATTTGTGAAAAATATGTAAAACTTTTAGCCGGATCCGTCGGTGATAACTCCGGGATGACAACGGGGCCAATATCTGACCGATAACGGGGGTTGTGCTTTGTCGCGTCAACCCCCTGTTTTCATAGATATCCATCCTTTCATCCCTTTCATCTCTCTTAATCGTCAGGATAAAGGATGATACGATGTCAGAGTCAAGACATTTTACAGAAAAGTTATCGCTTCTGTTTTACCCTCAAAATTGCAGATATGAAATAATGCGTGCTGTTTTTCTGTTTTCCTCCCGAAAAATAACAGTCGTCAACATGCCGGACCGTTTCTATATCATAATCAGCGAACAGATCCAGGATATCGTCAAGCGACACTTGTTGTCAATCTTCTAATTCCCCATCCTCAGGCGAGTAGGCTCCCGTCACCTCGATCACATTGCCGTCCGGATCGGTCAACTGAAAATAGTAATAGGGACTGACATTGTAAATATATTTGATGCCCGTCAAATCATCAGATAATTTCAGGCTCCTGATCCTTTCATGTTCTTTACGCAGATCTTCTGTCCAGAAGTTCAGAACGAACTTGCGCGTATTCGGCGCAAGAGCGATTTTTTTCAGGTCATCGAACTCCTCGGTATATTCGCCTTTACGGACGACCTTGTCAGGATGGTCGGCATCGAAATGGCCGTTCATTATCGAAATATTATGGCCTTCAAAATCAAATGAGGCAAACCTGTCCATATTCCTGTGTGTTACAGGAATTCCAAGCAGTTTTTCATAGAAACCGACCGTTTTTTCAAAATCGCTGACCACTAAATAAATCGCACCCAAATGCATAACGTTGCCACTGCTCCCTTCTTATAATCCTTACTGCATCTGATCTTCCAGGTACTCTACAATATCCCGCGCCTTTGGCGGGCATCCCCTGACGCATTTGTCGAATCCCGATGTACATGAACCGATGCCTGTCGCGTTAAGGCGTTTATCCCTGAAGCCCTGGCCGATATACAGTTTCTCCTCCAGCCTGTTCAGCATGCCCTTCTCACGCAGCCTTTCCAGAGCATGGATAAGGCTTCCGTAACATGCCGAGCAGGCGCAGTCCTCGGCGATATACGCCGCAAGCTGTCTCACTCTTCCTGCCGGTATCGATCCCTGCACTATTCCCGGCATCATCCCCCTCGATCCGCTGATCCTTTTCGATTCTGTCGTCCCGGTTTCCCTGTCCGGGACTTCCCTGTTCAATTCGACTATATCTGCATTTTCCAGGTCCGCTGTGCCCACGCCGATACGTTCAGCTATTGAGATATAAGGGATTTCCTTTATGTCGAAGCCCATAAGATGCGCCGCATATGCATCCGTCAGCACCGGATCTTTCCCTGCGAATATCCTGTTCATCCGGACCGGGTTGCCGCCTTCTTCAAAGTTGAGGTCTCCGTTCATGCCGTCTACGATTATCAGATCCTGCTTTATAATTTTGTTCAGGTATGCTATGGGTTTGTGCAGACCCATCGTGTGGAACCGTCTTTTCTCCGGATCGGGTATGCAGCCCTTCATGTTTTTAAGTGCACAGGTCATTTTGGTCTGGCAGTGTCCTTTCATGACCGGCACGTTTATCAGGTAACCGACCTTCATCACACGATCGCAGACGCTTATCCTCATTCCGTCCGTTTCATATGTCCTGCTTTTATCTTTCTGTAGATCGATAAGCGGCACATCGTATTTCCTCGACAAATCCTCGTATCCACATACTCTGAACGCTTCAGAAGTCCTGTCGCCTACCCACGAGCCTTCCATTATTACTATGTTGCTGCGCCCCCTCGATTCCAGATATTCGATTATCCCCGCCACAATTTCGGGCGAAGTCGTCGCACCTGAGTCCGAAGGTTTGGCAACGACAAGATTCGGTTTGATGCCGATAAGTGTATCCTCAGCTATTTCTGCTTCGGGCTTTATGGTATCAAGCAGTTCTTTCACCATTTGCCCGGGATCGTCTCCGTATATGATGTGGATTCCGTTTCTGCTGATCATATCAATCGGGTCCTTTAATTTGATGCCTTTCAGGGAATTTCTCTTAAATATATAACTCTAAGTATGACAGTTCTGTTTCGAAAAGTAAACAACACGGTAAACTTGACATTGCATACTTTCAGACATGCTCTTTTAGCTTTATGTACTCCGAAAATGATGTCGCTCCAAGTTTTCGACGTTTTGCAAGCATTGAAGCCCAAAGAGCATTCCCTTATCTATGGCAGCCAAATCGGCCAACTTATTATTGATTAGGTAATCGATACGCTGCTTCAGGTGAGGCGTAGTCGGATATGACAATTCATCATATACGGGCCTTGGAATTACTACCCTTCCCGGATAGAGCCCGGCCAACAGGCTTTGGCTGTTTACCCAAAGGAATGCGGAGATACAGTCAGTATCGAAGAAAAGCGAATCAGTCATTCAGTTCGCCTCCCTCGACTTCATTTCCGTAAACGAGGTCCGGCCTGAATGCAGTCAATAATAATTGCTCATATTTGCCTGATGAAATTAGTCCTTTTTGCATCAGTTCCTCAGCTGTCTGGATATAGTATCCATAAGTTCTGTAACGCTTCTCCGGAGGAAGCGGTTTGTAAAGCGAGTCGTCAAACCCTAAGCTCACTGCTGAACTGATTACTCCCTGCCTGTACTGATCTGTCTGTTGAACCGTCAATATTCCATCGTCAACCAACCTGAATAAAAGCGCCTGTCTGCTCACCCCGAAAAACTGCTCCATCATGACGATTTCTCTGATACCCAGGCTCCCTTTTGAATTGCCGTGTATTTTTCTGAGCGCCTCAGTCAAGGCAACCGGCGGCATCAAAAAATAGGACGCAAACTGATCAGCAGCCTTTTCGGCATCACTTCCGGTCCCAATCTTTATTGAACAGACTGTTGTCCGCGCATTTTCGTCATAATAGAGGTGATAAAACTCGTGAGCCATTGAAAAACGTTGTCTTCCAACAGACATGGACGAGTTTACGGCAATTACCGGGTAACCATCGTTCTTTATGCATATCCCGCTCAGGTGATCACCCATCGGATAAAACACCAATGTCAGCTTATCGATCGAAAGAGCCAGTGAAAAAATGTCGACGGGCGAAGTGGCATCTTCCCCTAGTTCTTTCCTTAAACTTAAAGCTTTTGTGCAAAGGTCCAGTTTATTTATCAACCCCACAGCCTCCCAGCAGTCTTGTCATAAAATTCAGATTCAGAGCTATACGATTTATGCTGCTTATCGTTTCCAAGTCATCATCACTGATTTCACTGGCCCTGAGAGCAAATGATATCCGGTCCGCCGGTCGTGTTTCCTGTGTCAGCTGTTCTATTGACACTCCAAATAATGCAGACAGTTTATCAAGCATGTCTGATGTTACAGACCGCTCATTGTTTTCAATTCTTGAGATCAAACTCTGATCGACATTCAAATATTCTGCAAGGCATCCCTGCGTCAAACCGCTCTGCTCTCTCAAATACTTTACATTTTCACCGATTCTCCGGGCTAAACCATCCACTGAACATCCCTCCTCTGTTTCTATTATATGCAGTTCATGTCATTATTTCAACATATATTCTACTCTTTTTTATGACATAACAATCACGCTTACTAAACTCCGAAATGTATCTATCTGGGCTTAATATCAACTATATGTAAGAAACTTCTTTATCTGCCTTGCGGCGGGATCAGACACAAGGTACGAAATGTCGATCCGAAATAGTGCTCAAAGAGTATCTCCTCGTCATTACTCCATGTTGTACAATACCATGATCAACTGGCTGATGACCGTCGGAACGGCAAGCGACAATACCGCCTTTGTCACAGGAGCTTTTTCAAAGAGTTCTTTTTCCCTGTTATCCATCATATAAGCCTTCTTCTATTATTCAGCAAAGTCACGTTCACATCAATTTTAATAAACCTGCAGCAAAAATGAAAGTGTATAAAAACAGCCGGCTGTGTTTCTGCATCCCGTGAGGGGACAGGACTGCAGAAAACGGCCGGCTGTTTGTACCGGCATCTGAATATTATAATGACACTGCTTTCCTGCTTTTCGGGTTTTCAGCCCACAGCCTGTCGGCGACTTCCGCCCAGGCTTTCGCAGCCGGAGTGGTTTTTCCGCAAAGCACCTCGACATCTTCAGGCGCTTTCATATCAGTTGATTTTGCGCCCGATTCTTTGACCATTTCTTTAAGCATCTCAGGATTGTCAAGCAGCGGGCACGGGCGCAGCATGTTGCTGTTGAACGGCTGGCGCCTGCGGTAAGCCATAAATATAGGAGAACGGAGCGCATCCAGGAGCGACACGTCGTGTATGTTGACGTTGGAATAATGGATGAATGCGCACGGCTCGACATCCCCGGCCGCATTGATATGCAGATACCGTTTTCCGCCTGCTATGCATCCGTCGGCGTACTCGCCGTCATTCCAGAAATCCATTGCGAAAATGGGCTTCGTTGCACGGATCTCATGGATACGTTTATACATATATGCACGCTGTTCCGGAGTAGCTATGAGATCTGTATGCGCATCCTTCCCGACAGGCATGTAGGTGAAGTTCCATGAGAAGCGGCATCCGCGGGCGATCATGTCATCGACGAATTCATCAGAGCCGACGCTGTCAGTATTATAGCGATGGTAACAGGTGGAGTATCCGAACACCAGCCTGTGTTTACGCATGCGTTCCATCGCTTCGATAACTTTGCGGTATGTGCCTTTGCCCCGCCTCATATCAGTGGCTTCCTCGTCACCTTCGATGGAAAATGCAAGAGCAAAGTTGGCTACGCGCAGCATCTCCTCACAAAGTTCGTCATCCACCAGCGTGCCGTTGGTGAATGCAAAAAAGTAGCAGTCCTGGTGTTCACTGCACAGCCTGATGATGTCCTTTTTGCGTACAAGAGGTTCTCCGCCGGAGAATATGTAGAAGTAGATGCCCAGTTCTTTACCCTGCCGGCAGATGGAATCCAGCATCTCATAGGACAGGTTGTTCTTGTTCCCGTATTGTGCGGCCCAGCATCCTGTGCAATGCAGATTGCATGCGCTGGTAGGATCCATCAGGATGGCCCACGGAACATTGCAGTCATACTTTTCTTCTATTTCGCATGTACGCTCAAAACCTGTAAGGTGGGCGTTGATCATGAAGCACTCGACAAACTTCTGTATGCACTTTTTATCCACCTCATCGTACAGTTTCTTTACGAAGGTATACCAGTTGCTGTTCCTGTCCAGCAAAGCCTTGCGCACACCGTCTATCTGCACAGTATGCAGATTCCCCCTGTCCAGCTTTTCCGCAATGTCGAATATCTTTGGCAGTTTCGCCAGAGGATCGTCTGAAATGATATAGTCCAGTAACATATTCGCTGCAGCTTTCTTAATTTTATTCATCATTTATCCCCCTTATACCAGATAGATTTTGTTTGAAAGTCTGTAGTATTTTAACTAACCATTCGGTTAATAGTTTAACTAACCGTCCGGTTAGATTTGCTCATATCAGATTACAGGCAATATAAAGCACAGGTTCTTCTGAATATCATTTTACTTTGAAAAATCAGGCGTCAGGGCCGTGGCTTCTCAGCAAGATATCACTTCCTGAAATCAATGATTTGTTGATTATGTGATAAACCCGCATGAAAGATCTGCGAAGTTCGGCGTCGCTCAGTGAGCTTACGGCTTTATAGTCGTCAAAATAGGCAGCGAAACTGACAATAGGTATAATTGAAAAGAAAAATTTGAACAGTACCATTTCCTCCGAGTAAACAAAATCCTGGTCCGCGCTGGATATTGTTTTGAAAAACGGATTCTCATCATTGCCGCTCATGAATTTCATGAACCGGAACAATGAATTCTGGTGTTTGCCCTTTTTGAGCGATTCGAGCACCATGATGCGGATGATCTCCTTTTTCGCAATAACATAGTCGATTACCCGCTCATAGAACTTATATGAGTTTTGCAGGAAAGCATTTATCGCTTCGTCATTAGCGAAGTGCAAACGGTCGGGCTTTATATCCAGGTGGCCGTCCCTTACCATTTGAACGATATTTGTCTGGATATAGTCAAGCATGCCCGACACCGCATCGTCAAGAATGGAATCGACCATGAAATCCAGAATGTCCTGCTTGTTTTTGAAATAATAATATATGAGTGCTTTGTTCACATTAGCTGCGCCCGCTATATCGTTTACGGTCGTCGCATCATAGCCTTTCCTGGAAAAAAGCTCTATCGCGGCATTGATTATTCTTTCCCTGGCTTCGCTCCCGGTCGTTTTCTCCATCATATGCCTCCGGCAATTTAATTAACCGGTTGGTTAATTGGTTTAATATAATATTATATTTGTCAATTTCCATTGTCAAGAGGTTTCAAACCATATTTGTTTCACGGCGTATAGCAGACAGCATTTCATGCCGTATGTCCGGATAAAGCCATTCGTCTCTTTTACAGTATCTGTTTTAAGACCGATCCCTTACCGCTGATAGATGCTTCCGTAAAGAGAATGATCACTTATAGAATGTAGTCGAACGAAGTTTACTAATGAAATGAAAGCCATTTTATTGCTTCCCTGTGAAAATACCTTATGACGAACGCTTTTTCACAAAGGATCCGTCTTGATATACAAATTGCTCAGGTTTATTTGGCTCAAAATAAACTTCGAAAAGCTTATTGTTCTCATCCATTAGACGAACTGATTTTGCACCCAGCGATCTATTAATGTCAGAAACCGATATTTCTGAATCTTTCAGTACATATATATTCGTTTCGGGAATCGTTCCGACGGTTGCTACGATCTCATTGCCGGTATCGTTGTCGAGATCGGTTTCCGTCGTGTTACCGTCTATTTGAATAACCGAATCTTCCGGGTTCTCTCCGGTCAGCCAGTATAAAGCCTGCGGATAGTTTGCCCCCAGGATCCCATAAAACTTTACCGCTTTCTTTCCGAACACCTGGACTTCTTTGATCCCCATCAGATCTCCAGGCGTTCCCTCCATCGACACCAGGCCAACATAATATGACTTTCCGCCGGTACTGACAGCGCCTTTATATTCACCGTCTTCATCGTCAGTAAAGATATACGCGCTCAGATCCTGATCAATAGTTTTTTCCTCAATAATATTCACACTGCTCAAGTCTAAAGTCTCTGTTTCCGCCCTGTCCGCCTCGGAGAACTTCAGCCGATGGGCATTCTCGTCATGAGGCGTCCCGAAGCTTGCGGCAAACCAAACCGCAACTGCCCCTGCGGCTGCCGCCAGACAAATGATGATCCAAAACACCGGCATTCTGATGACTTTGCCCAAAATCGCACCTCCCTGCGCCCGGTCACAGCAAAACCGCAGGCTGGCTCATGCAGCCTGCAGTCAGAGTTTTATCACCTTCGGATCTTCGGTAAAGGAATAGAACACGGCTGTCGCATCCTTAAAGTAAAGGACCTCGGTGTTGTCGTCTTCAGGCGAATATAAACGTTTCAACTCCGGATAGTTGTCAAGCATATGCTTTTTAGCCTCGATTCTGTCATCCCTGATAAGTTTGCCTGTCACCCTAAGCCACTTCCCATCGGCCCATGCACATATCTCAGCCTTCGGATTCGCCTGGAGCTGCTTTGATACGTTCTTCACCTTACCTGTCTGGATGTAAAGTTTGCCCTCGAAAATATCCACTGTGCCAAACGGCCTGACCCTCGGCTGATCGCCTTCCACCGTAGCCAGGTAATACACTCCGCATTTCTTGAGAAACTCATAGACTTCCTGCATGTTACTTGCCTCCTTAATGTTTATTAGGCGGGGAGACAGTTACCTTATATGATCCCCTGTCCCCCTTTCAATAATATAAGTTTTCTTTAATTTTTTCCATAAGTTCTGTGCCGCAAACCTCTTTCAGGATGTATAAAGCTCTTTTTATGCCGGTCAGGATACCCGCCGTTATAACAAGATTCCCGTTGAATATGGACCGCAAAAATCGAGAACTTCAACATCATCGTAAATATGGATCCCAACGTTCAGCATGCAGCCTTCCCCTCACTGTAAAACTTTCCGCCACGGCAGAAGCGTCCTGCCGGGTCACCGGATACTTGCAATATCAGATGGAAGCGGTCCTGCATTCATACCGGTATATAACATCTACACAATCATGCAGCCATCTGTATCAGGTAATA
>DAOSCC010000008.1:0-2824 GCA_035361135.1 Clostridiales bacterium
TATATAATATGCACCATATATCGAAATGTTACCTGGACTCTGGTTAATCGTATGGCATTATGTTAAATAATATGTCACATTGTGGTATAATAACATCACATACAGTACGTAGATCGGGAGGATATTGTGTGCGTAGGCTGGAACTCTCTCAACTGAAGCCCGGTATGCGGCTGGCAAAAGACGTGATCCTTCCGGACGGCAGGCTTCTGCTGCTGGCCGGCTTTATTGTCAAACCGCTGTATCTCAGGAAACTTGAGGCATTTAACGTTGACTATGTTTATGTAGAAGATGGCGAATACGAACCCTTTGAGGAGTTCGAGGAAGAAAAACTTTACAACCATGCTGCAGCCACAATAAAGAACATCTTTACACTGGCAAGAAGGGACAGGGATGTCGATATCATTTCCGTCATGGATACGGTAAACGACATACTTAACAAGGTGATGCAAAACGAGACCGTGATGCTGCAGCTTACAGGGATAAGGGACATCGATAACTATACGTTCCTGCATTCGGTAGATGTATGTATATACTCGATCATAATCGGCAAAAAACTCGGATACGGAAGAGAGCCGCTGATGACGCTCGGTATGGGAGCGATCCTGCATGACATCGGCAAATGCAAAGTCCCGATCGAGATCCTCCAGAAGCCTGACAGGCTGACCGACGATGAATTCCATACAATGAAGCTTCATACCGTATATGGCTATGAAATAATAAAGAACTCCTACCAGCTCAGTACAAAGACCGCAAATATCGCTTTCCAGCATCATGAGAAATGGGACGGCAGCGGGTATCCGATGGGCATATCGGACAATGAGATCGATCCATTGTCCAGGATCGTCGCACTGGCTGACGTATATGATGCCCTCACATCCGACAGGGTCTACAAGAAGAGGGAGTTGCCGCATGTGGCGGCTGAATACATAAAGAACAATGCCGGCGTTCTTTTCGATCCTTACATTG
This sequence comes from Clostridiales bacterium, assembly GCA_035361135.1. Classification (GTDB taxonomy): domain Bacteria; phylum Bacillota; class Clostridia; order Acetivibrionales; family DTU013; genus DTU013. Next base: position 967 of record DAOSCC010000008.1, read on the forward strand.
TCGACCTGTTTGTCAACAGTATAGCGGTATACACGGAAGGCACTCTCGTGCTCCTCAGCACAGGCGAAGTCGGAAGCGTCGTGTCCTCGGGAAGTGTCGGAGGAGCAAGACAAAAGATCAGCGTCTTCTCGAACAAATCCGGTCCGCCGGTACTGCAGCCGTATATCGTTGATCTGAACGAGCGCACCGACGTGGAGATCGTCGAGGTATTCATGTGATCCGGTACATCCGTGTGATCCGCTGATCTGTGTTATTTCATTATTATCCGGTTATATCGATGCGGTTTATATGTATTGGGCATCGCTCCTGAGTATTTCCGCCTTGTCCGTCCTTTCCCACGGCAGGTCTATATCGGTGCGTCCGAAATGTCCGTAAGCAGCTGTCTGCCTGTAGATGGGCCTCCTGAGCCCCAGGTCCCTTATGATGGCGGCAGGCCTCAGATCGAAGTGTTTCCGTACAAGTTCGATGATTTTCCCCTCAGGTATTTTCCCGGTGCCGAAGGTATCGACGGATACCGATACAGGATTCGCAACTCCTATCGCATAAGCCAGCTGGATCTCCAGCTTGCTTGCCAAACCTGCGGCTACAAGGTTTTTAGCCACATAGCGGGCGGCATACGCAGCGGAACGGTCGACCTTAGTCGGGTCTTTCCCTGAGAAAGCTCCTCCGCCGTGTCTTGCATATCCTCCGTATGTATCAACGATGATTTTCCTTCCGGTCAGCCCGGAATCACCCTGGGGGCCTCCTGTGACAAACCTGCCCGTCGGGTTTATCAGGAATTTCGTATTATTGTCGATCAGTCCGGACGGGATCACCCTCCTGATGACATGCTCTATAACATCCTGTTCGACCTTCTCATGGGAAACCCCTTCTTCATGCTGTGTGGAAATAACCACGGTATCGATCCTTACAGGCTTGTCCCCGTCATACTCCACAGTCACCTGGGATTTGCCGTCGGGCCTCAGGTAGGCGATCGTACCGTTCTTGCGGACCTCGGCAAGCTTCCTCGTAAGTCTGTGTGCCAATGAAACAGGCATAGGCATCAGTTCCGGAGTCTCATTGCACGCAAAACCGAACATCATCCCCTGGTCGCCGGCTCCAATTGCCTCGATCTGCGAGTCATTCATCTGGCCGTTCTTTGCTTCCAGCGCCTTGTCCACTCCCATGGCGATGTCAGGGGACTGTTCGTCGATGGAAACCAGTACTGCACAGCTGTTACCGTCAAATCCCAGCTTTGAATCGTTGTATCCTATATCAAGTATCGTTTGCCTGACAACTTTCGGTATATCGACACTGTACTTCGAAGTTATCTCTCCTATAACGAGGACCATTCCGGTAGTTACTGCCGTCTCGCATGCGACCCTGGCGTAAGGATCCTTCTCATAATAGGCGTCTAGAACAGCATCGGATATCTGGTCGCAGATCTTGTCCGGATGTCCTTCGGTTACGGATTCTGAAGTAAAGTATTTTCTATGCATTTGCACCTCTCCTTTCACCAACAGAAAAAAACATGCGAAATACCATGTACCTGGTATCAGGTACCTGCAAAGATCGCCTCGAATTCGTACCCTTCCAGTTTCTCTTTTTCCAGCAGCGCTTCCGCTACCTTGTGGAGCACGTTTATATGTTCGCTGAGTATGGATTTCGTCTTTTCATAGGCAGTATCGATTATACGCTTGATCTCCTTGTCGATGATGGCTGCCATTTCCTCGCTGTAATTCTTGGTATGGCCGAAGTCGCGTCCGATGAATACCTCGTCGTTCTCGTCGAAGACCATGTTGCCCAGGGTTTCGCTCATGCCGAACTTCATTATCATACTCCTGGCTATGCTGTTGGCCTGCTTGAGGTCATTGGCCGC
>DAOSCC010000008.1:2834-18335 GCA_035361135.1 Clostridiales bacterium
CGCACGCCCGCCCATTGCGATGATGATCTCTTCCATGAGCTGGGACCTGGTATGATAGGACAGGTCTTCATCGGGCTTATGCGCTGTATAGCCTCCTGCGCGCCCCGATGGTATTATCGACACCCTGTCTACCTTGTTGGTGGAGGAAGCGACCTTTACAGCTATGGCATGACCCGCTTCATGATAAGCCGTAAGTCTCTTCTCCTTTTCGCTCATGACCTTGCTCTTCTTCTCGGGACCGACGACAACCTTGAACGTAGCTTCCTTTATCTCTTCCATTTCAATGCGTCTCTTGTTCTTGCGTGCCGCAAGCAGCGCCGCTTCATTGAGCAGGTTCTCGAGATCCGCGCCCGTGAACCCAGGAGTGCTCTTCGCAAGCTCATCGAGCTTCACATCCGATCCAAGCGGCTTGCCCCTGGCATGTACTTTCAGTATGGCTTCACGCCCTTTTATATCAGGCAGGCCTATATATATCCTCCTGTCGAACCTTCCCGGCCTGAGCAGTGCAGGGTCCAGTATGTCGGGCCTGTTGGTGGCTGCCAGGATGATGACGCCTTCATTTACACCAAAACCGTCCATTTCGACAAGCAACTGGTTCAGCGTCTGTTCACGCTCATCATGGCCTCCGCCCAGTCCGGCTCCCCTGTGTCTGCCCACTGCATCTATCTCATCTATGAACACTATGCACGGAGCATTCTTTTTGGCCTGGTCGAAAAGATCACGGACCCTTGATGCGCCGACGCCTACGAACATCTCTACAAAGTCCGATCCGCTTGTGCTGAAGAACGGAACTCCCGCTTCGCCGGAAACGGCTTTTGCCAGCAGAGTCTTACCTGTACCGGGCGGTCCTACCAGCAATACGCCCTTGGGGATCCTTGCGCCCAGTTCTATGAATTTCTTCGGGGACTTGAGGAATTCAACGATCTCCTTCAGTTCTTCCTTTTCCTCGTCGGCTCCGGCCACATCATCGAATGTGACCTTCCTCTTTTCATCGGTATTGAGCCTGGCGCGGCTTTTCCCGAAGGACATGACCCTGTTGCCGCCTCCGGCCTGCGACTGCTGCAGGAAGAATACCCAGAATATCACGAAAATGACTATCAGGCCAAGTGTGGGAAGGATCGATACCCACCAGGGCGCCGTCGGCGGCTTTTGTACCCTGAAATCCTTGACCTGTCCGTTCTTCCATGCCTCAGTCACCATATCGGTGAATGAGTCCACTGATGATATATAGACCACATACTCCTTGGTTTTTGATCCCTTGTTCGGGGTGATCAGTTCTACAGTAGCCTCGTCACCCTTGAGGACTATGCTCTGAACATTGCTGTTCTCGATCTGCGCAAGCAACTGTGTATAGCTGAGTTGTACCGGATTCCCGGAGTTTGTATATATCATCAGGAGAAACAGTACAAGTACGAATATAACTATATAAAAGCTTAAACCTTTAAAATACTTCAAAAATCTCCCTCCTGGACCAACGATGGCCGAGTCTTCTTTACAGATTATATTATATTAACATAAACTATATATAAACACAATTAACGCTGGGGTCCTAACACATATATACCGCCGGCGTTACATTTTTGTCTGTATTCAGTGCTTTTTTTCATAAACATCCTGCCTGAGCGTGCAAACATCCGGCAGATTCCGGTATTTGCCCGCATAGTCCAGGCCGTAACCTACTATGAATTTATCAGGTACTTCTATACCGTTGTACTCGACCTCGATCTCCACCTTCCTCCTGGACGGCTTGTCGAATGCGGTGCAGATCTTCACGCTTTTCGGGCTCCTCGTATTGAAGAGATCCTTCAGATGCCTGAGCGTCAGGCCTGTATCGACAAGATCCTCGACGATCAGCACATGTTTTCCGGCGATGTCGAAATCGATATCTTTTATTATCCGCACGACGCCTGAGGATTTCGTCGACGCCCCGTAGCTTGAAACCGCTATGAAGTCCATGTCGACAGGTATCGTGATTTCCCTCATCAGATCGGCCAGGAAAATAAACCCGCCCTTCAGGACTCCGACAAGGACGAGCTCTTCCCCCTCATAGTCTTCGGATATGCGTTTGCCCAGCCGCTTTACCATTTCCCTTATCTTCTCCCGCGGCACAAGAACCTCTTCAATATCCTTCATCATAGTCATGACCCCTCCGATTGAATGCGATTTTCAGCACTTTTTTAGTATTTTCAGTTACCTTGAATTTATCACTTATTTTATATCCTATGACCCATACTATCTCGTTCCCGCGGCATATCAGCGGTATGCGGCCTCGTGCCTCGCGCGGGATCTTGCTGTCGATGAAAAATTCCTTCAGTTTTTTTGTGCCGCCCGAACCAAAAGGTCTGAAAATATCGCCGGCCCGACGGTTTCTTATATGTATTCCCTTTTTAAGCAGGTCATAATCAAAATATTGCACGTATGGATTATACCCCAGTGATTTATATTTATCAATACTGAGCGCCGGGTGGACCGATGCCGACAGCTCTGCGCCGGCCTCCGGCACTTCCGTCGTCCCGGGGATCGACACCTCCCTCGAAAATTCGCCGGGGTGCCGTTCCTTACCTGCTGCGCTTTCTCCGCAGGACACCTTCAGGATACCGTATGAAACGGATGCCCGTATACCCCGCGGTAATTCTGCCTTCATACCGGTGGCGCCTTTCATGACCAGCTCGGTCAAAGCCTGATAATGTACGCCTCCTACCCCTTTTGCATTCCCTGACGCATGGATGACGGCGAGCCTGAGGACACGCATCAGTATCGCCGTATCGAGTTCCCGAAGTCTGCCGATATCCATACTGACCTGTCCGTCTCCTTTTTCGCGCAGAACCCGCTCATATGCTTCAGCTGCGCACCTTTCCATGAAACACCGGTCAGCGGCGGCATTCTCAGCCAGCCTGCAAAGGCTGTTGACGATATTGGCGCCGAAGTTTTCATTTATATATGGAAACAGGCCGAGCCTGACCTTGTTTCGCGTATATTCGCCGGTCAGATTCGTGCTGTCTGTCCTGGGGGAAAGTCCGGCCTCCCTGCAGTATCGTTCGATCTCATCCCTGTCAGTTGAAAGCAGCGGCCTTATTATATTCCCCCTGATATATTCCATACCGCAAAGGCCTCTGGTCCCGGTCCCCCTTATTATATTCAGCATGACCGTTTCTGCCTGGTCGTTCCTGTTATGTGCCACTGCTATCTTGGATGCGCCCACGGTCCCGGCATAGCTGCCGAACTCGCGGTACCGGATCTCCCTGCCCGCTTCCTCAACTGAAATGCCCATTTTTGCCGCAGCCGCCGCTACATCTGTCCGCATGACATGCAGAGGTATCCCAAGTTCACTGCAAAGGCGCGCGGTATACTCCTCATCCGCATCCGCCTCTTCACCGCGCAGCATGTGGTTTATATGTACGGCATACAGTTTCATTCCGAGTTCGGGTCTTAGAGAACTGAGCACATGGATGAGACAGACGGAATCAGGCCCGCCTGAAATGCCTGCGACAACACCCTCTCCGTATTCGATCAGTCTATTGGCGAGAATTATATCCATGATCTTCTTTTGGAATTGTTGAACGAAATTACTGATAGGTTCCATCTTTTTCCAAATTCGCAAACTTCGTGTATTTATCGAACCATTTTAGATATACCGTACCGGTCGATCCGTTCCTGTGCTTGGCGATAATGACTTCTGCTATGTTCTTCTTTTCGCTGTCCGGATTGTAATAATCGTCCCTGTAAAGGAACATGACTATATCGGCATCCTGCTCTATGGCTCCGGATTCCCTGAGATCGCTGAGCATAGGCCGGTGGTCCGTCCTCGATTCAGGTCCCCTGCTCAGCTGCGACATGGTGACGACCGGCACGTTCAGTTCCTTAGCCAGTATTTTTAACGACCGTGATATTTCCGATACCTCCTGCTGCCTGTTCTCCGATTTTCCTCTTCCGCGCATGAGCTGCAGGTAGTCGATCACCACGAGCCCGAGCTTCTTTTCGAGCTTCAGCCTCCTGCACTTTGCCCTGATATCCATTACAGTAAGGCCTGGCGTATCATCTATATAAATGGGCGCCTCCGACAAAGGGCCGAGAGCCTTTGCTATCTTTTTCCAGTCTTCATCGTCCAGCTTGCCTGTCCTCATCTTGTGGCTGTCCACCATGACCTCGCTGCACAGCATCCTGTTGACCAACTGGTCCTTCGACATCTCAAGATTGAACAGCGCTACCGGCACATGTTTCTGGACCGCCGCGTATTGGGCGATATTCAGTGCCATGGCGGTCTTACCCATGCCCGGACGGGCTGCGATCAGTATCAGGTCCGAATTCTGCAGTCCGGCGGTTTTCATGTCAAGGTCGGTGAACCCTGTCGGCACTCCTGTTATGGGGCTTTTGCTGTTGTAAAGCTCTTCGAGCCTGTTGAATGTCTCCAGGAGCACGTCCTTGATATGGGTGAACCCCTGGGTGCTCCGTCTTTCAATTATGTCAAATATGGTCTTTTCAGCTTTGTCCAGCACGAATTCGGCTTCCTCGGCGCCTTCGTAGCTCATCCCTGCGATCTCCTGCGACGCTTTTATCAATTTGCGCAGCAGGGATTTTTCCTCGACGATTTTTGCATAATGCCTTGCATTTGCCGTGGTGGGCACGGCACTGGTGATGCTTGCAAGATAATCGATCCCGCCTACTTTCTCCAGCGTCCCCCTTTGCTGAAGCTGCTCGGCAACAGTGATTATGTCCACCGGTCCGGCTTTTTCCACTATATCTATTATGGCCTCGCATATTTCCCTATGGTCTTCCCTGTAAAAGTCCGAACTCCTGATGAGTTCCGTCACTGTCGGGATCACGTCGGAATCGAGCAGCATACAGCCGAGTACTGCCTGTTCCGCCTCAATATTATGAGGTGGCACCATTCCCAAGGCACTAAGATCCACTTTACGACCCCTCCGGTTATCTGTTGTCTGTGCTTTGCTATCTGTTTCCCGTACTGATCCTGGTTCCGCTTCTGACTCTCATTCCGGTTTCTGTTCAGATCCTTACTCCGACTCTATTCTGACCTTCAGCCTGCCGCTCACTTCAGGATACAGTTTCACGTCGAGTTCATACGCCCCTGTCGATTTTATCGCATCGGGCATTACTATCTTTTTCCTGTCTATATCCAGCCTGAAATCTTCTTTCAGTTTATCCGAAATGTCCTTGCTGGTTATCGATCCGAAGAGTTTGCCGTTTTCGCCCGTTTTTGCCCTGATGACTACTTCCACGTTCCGGAGCTCCTCCGCCAGTTTCCTTGCCTGTGCAAGTTCCCGGTCCTTCTTGCTCTTCTCGGCCTCTTTCCTGGTTTTCACTATATTCAGATTGCTTTCGTTGGCCTCAACGGCAAGACCCCTTGGAAATAAAAAATTCCTGGCATAACCGTCGCTGACATTAACCAGGTCGTCTTTCTTCCCCAGCCCTTTGACATCCTGCTTCAATATGACTTTCATATGAACCTCCGGTTTAAGTATTCGGTTTTGCCATCTCTTCTTTATAATTCATTATAGCATATTTTAATCTCTCTTTTGCATCTTTTATGTCAGTGCCGGGAAGCTGCGCCCCGGCCACCGACATATGGCCTCCGCCGCCAAGCTTCTCGAGTATCATCTGCACATTTATTTCGCCAAGGGATCTTCCGCTTATCCAGACCTCGCCGCCGACACTGCACAATACGAACGATGCGGCGATCCCTGACAGGTTCAGCAGTTCATCCGCCGCCTTGGCTGCTATAAGCTGAGGATTGTCGATATCTTCCCCGCAGACCGATATCGCTATATCTCCTTCTATCAGTTCGGCGCCGCTGACAACTGCGGAGATCTTCGAATAAGTTTCGATGTCATTCTGGAACAGCCTCTTGACCGCCACCGTATCGACTCCCTGGCGTCTCAGGTAGGATGCGGCTTCAAAGGTCCTTACGCCGGTTTTGAACGTGAAGTTCTTGGTATCGACGACAATACCGGCATAGAGGGCCTCGGCCTCGATCTGGTTCAGTTTCAGCTTTTCATCTATGTACTGGACCACCTCTGTGACAAGCTCGGATGTGGAAGACGCATATGGTTCCTGGTACGTCAGGACGGTGTCCTGTATGTAATCGGCGCCTCGCCTGTGATGGTCTATCACCACTGTCTGTTCGCTTTCGTCTATCAGTTCCGGCACTTCGGCAAAACTTCTGCGGTGATTGTCCACAACGATGAGGAGCGTCTTCCTGGTCACAAGATCTATTGCTTCGTTTCCGGTCAGGAACAGATCCGCATATTCCTCGTCTTTCCTTATCATCTCCGCAAGTTTCTCGATGGTGGGGTTTATTTTGTTCAGTACTATGTACGCATCTTTGCTTCTGCTCCTGACGACCCTGTAAAGGCCAAGGGAAGCTCCCAGCGAATCGATGTCGCCGTTTTCATGCCCCATGATCAGCACACGGTCGGCCTGGTCTATAAGTTCGCGCAATGCATACGCTATGACCCTCGCCTTTACCTTCGTCCTCTTCTCAAGTTCCCTGGACTTTCCGCCGAAGAAGCTGAAGTTCTCGCCGTTTTTCAGCACCACCTGGTCGCCCCCCCTGCCCAGCGCCAGGTCGATGGAGGCAGCAGCAAACCCAAGGTTTTCCGCCAGCGTCCCGCCGTTGAGACCGAAACCGAGGCTCAGTGTGACAGGCAGTTTATTGCCTATGTTTATCTCCTTGACGGAATCCAGTATTTCAAATTTCTTCTCTTCAAGGTCCTTCATATACTTCTGCTCAAAAATGAACAGGTATCTGTCCCTCTCGTACTTTTTTATGATCCCGTTGGTAAACGAGATCCATTTGACCACCCGTTTGTCTATTTCGGCCAGTATCTGCGGCTTGAGCGGATCTTCCATGCTCTGCATCAGGTCTTCGTAATTGTCTATGACGCATATGCCTGCGACGATCCTCTCGTCGGCATAAGTCTGCTTAAGATTGACAAGCTCGGTGTTATCGATGAAATAAAGGATCAGGATACAGTTCGTTATATCCTGCTGATCCCGTCTCGCTATACTGATGAGCACATTATAATGGCGGCCGTTGATATTTATCTGCCTCGATATCGGCATATATTTCCGGTCTGAATTATCGACAGGCAGTTCGCTGCGGAGTTCTTTCACAACTGATTTGACCGCGTTCTCGAATATTTCCGTATGCTCGGAAATATCCCTGAAGGAGGAATTATACCAGATGATCGATCCGTCAGGCTCCGAAATTACCAGCGGCATGGGGAAGTTGAGCAGAGTATCTTTCGTAGCCGTGTCGATGTTGAGGTTCAGGTTTTCGATGAACTCGGATATTTCGGCTTTTCGCCTGTAGTTTGTCCTGATATTGTGCCATGCAAGGTAAACAAACAGTATGAAGCACGGTATTGCCACCATCCAGTCAAGCACTGCTATGACCACGGTCAACATCAGTATGATCCATATATGGATGCTTACCTGCGGTATCAGTGTGCTCAGGATTTTTTTGCTGTCCATATCCGCGAAAGGGTCTCCCCTATTTCTCCTTTCTTCTGCTGCTGCCCAGATGCTTTGAAAGCTCGGACAGGTCGCCGTAATACTTTTCTACATCATTGTTTTCCACAAGTCCAAGTCTGACCTTGCTGCGTATCTTCATTTCAACTGCATTGTAGCTGACGCCGAGCCGCTTGCCCAGCAGGTAGCTTATAAGGATGACGTTCGACAGCACATCGCCGACAGCCTCATGAAGCTCTTCCCGGGCGCCTTCTGCCAGCACCTTGAAAAGGTCCGCCACTTCTGTGAGCATTTCGCTTTTCAGGCATTCTATGATCTTAATGTTCCGTGTTATATCGATCTCTTTTTCAGGCAATGCCATATACTCAACTCCCAACCCGGTTTGCTAATATTTTACCATATTATGGTATTTCCTGCATCAGATTTTATCAACAGGTGAAACCGGGTAGGAGCCCAATATTTTTAAAAATGAAGTTTTTCTTTTCACCATTGTCAGGGCGTCCCTAAGGTCCTCGTCCTCCCTGTGTCCCAGGACGTCCACGAAAAATATGTATCTTCCGAGCCCGCTCCTGGCAGGTCTCGATTCGATCCGCGTCATGTTGATGTCCCAGAGGTTGAAAATCTGCAAAATCCGGTAAAGGCTCCCGGGTTTGTCTTCAGTCGAAAAAATGAGAGAAGTCTTGTCGTTCCCGGTCTTTTCCGCATCGCTTCCTCCAAGGACGATAAACCTCGTAAAATTGCTGTCATGGTCCTGGATGTCTTCCCTCAGGATCTCCAGTCCATACACCTCGGCCGCCGCCCTGGATCCTATTGCAGCCATGCCGCCTGTGCCCGCCGCCACTTCTTCAGCGGCTGCGGCCGTGCTGTGGGCGGCTTTCAAAACCGCACCCGGCAAATTTTCCGCCAAAAACCGCCTGCACTGGCCAAGGGGCTGAGGATGCGAAATTACCGTCCTGATTTCTGAAATACCGGTCCCTTTTTTCACCAGCAGGTGCTCTCTTACGGGAATGACAACCTCAGCCCTGATCCACAGGCCGTTGTCCTGTGTCATCATATCCATGGTCGCATTGACCGCGCCCTCGATGGAGTTCTCTATCGGCACGATAGCTTCATCCAGCTGCCCGTCCAGCATTGCAGCAAATACATCCGGTATCGACGGGTATTCCCGGGATATGTATGGCACCTCTCCTGTGTACTTTACCATGGCCTCATGGGAAAATGTCCCCCTGGGGCCAAGATATCCGATTCTTTTCATGCGATGACATACTCCTTAAAAATCCGGCTGGTTTGGCGTATATAATAATACAACAAAAACTCCGTTTTTCCAACTGCATTATCAAAACGACCGGATCGCCAGGTTATGCATCCGGTCGTTTGTTATGCTTGCAAAAAACCCCTCCTGACCCATAACGGATCCGAAGGGGCCCTGATCCGACATATATCAGTCGGCTGTGAACGGCAGCAGCGCGATGGTCCTTGCTCTCTTTATCGCGGTCGTCAGCTGGCGCTGATGTTTCGCGCAATTGCCGGAGATCCTTCTCGGAAGGATCTTGCCTCTTTCGGAAATGTATTTCCTCAATTTCGCGACATCTTTATAATCAATTTCGGTAACCTTGTCAACACAGAAAGCACAAACTTTCTTCCTGGATCTTCTCTTTATGTTGACTTTGCCTTCGCCTTTGTCGTAATCCTTGTTAGCGCTCTTGTTATCCTTTTTAGCTGTCATGCCAAACGCCTCCTTTCCACTACTGTTGCAGGGTTTACGGCCCTGCGCCGGTATCCGGCGGTAAGGTCACTTATCAGAACGGCAGGTCATCATCGTCTGTCGGGAAGAATCCGGCATCGCCATCCGACCCTTCCGCTGAAGCAGGTACGAATCCTGAAGCGCCTGTCGGGCCGTATGCGGATCCTCCTTCGGTTCTGCGGGAATCGGCAAAGTACACCTCATCAGCGACTATCTCAGTGACATAGTGCTTTTTGCCTTCGTTGTCGTCCCAGCTCCTGTTCTGCAGGCTTCCGACAACAACCACCCTCTGCCCTTTGGCAAAATATTTGCTGCAAAACTCCGCCGTACTGCGCCAGGCGACTATGTTAAAGAAGTCCGTCTGCTTCTCTTCGCCCGGTTTGGAAAACCTTCTGTCCACCGCAATTGCGAACGAGCATCTGGGTATGTTGCTCGAAGCAGTATATCTCAGTTCGGGATCCTTTGTAAGCCTGCCCATTAATATGACCTTATTCATACAACCACCCTATTTTTTCTTAATGATCATATATTTGAGTACTCCATCCGTGATCTTGAGTATCCTTTCAAGCTCACGCGGGAAATCGGAATTCGCGCTGAAATCGGCAAGCACGTAATATCCCTCGGTCTTGTCCGCGATTTCATAGGCTAGCTTTCTTTTTCCCCACTCATCTATGCCTTCCAGTTGTGCTGAGGTTTCGAGCAGATTCTTGAATTTCTCGACAAGAGCTTTTGTGTTTTCTTCATCAAGATCAGGATCGATGATGAATATGCACTCATATTTGTTCAGCATGTGACTTTCACCTCCTTCTGGACTAAACGGCCCTGCATCGGTGTGCAGAGCAAGGATTCTGAGTAATTGTATCACAATGGATAAGCATGTGCAAGCAAAATGTATATAAACTTAACCGGCCATGAAACCGGCCGGCAAAGCACATACATATAACCTGTCAACAACATGATTCTACATCATTTTGAAGATGATCGCAAGCAACAGCAGAACAGCGGCCGCCAGCAAGATGTTTACAACAGAATCGACCGACATCCCCGACCTGAACAGCCTGCCGGGCGGCAGCCTTTTTTCACGTTTTTTCGTAAGGCCGTGCTCCTTTATGTATTCATTTATGATGTGCTCCGCTTCCCTGAGCAGAAAATCGTCCTTCGGTTCCGGCCTGCACTGCCCGTCTTTCTCCCCGCCGGCGTCAGCAGGTTCGTCCGGCCCTCCCCTGAGGATCAGTATGGCCTCTTCGATCAGATTCGAGGCAATGTTTTTTATGACTACTATTCTTCTTGAACCGCCAGCCACCATATCCATCCTCCAACCATATCCTGTATCGTCTGCCGGAAACAAGCCGTACGGCATATCCAACAGGTATAGTTTGCGAAAAAAACAAGGATTTATTCAATATTTTCCTGCGTATCCGTCCGCAGGACGACGTGCTGTCACAACGGTTTTTTCCATACCTTTGCCACAAGCACCGTCATGTCATCATACGGCTTGCCGTCACAGCGCCTGACAGCCTCATCGAGGATCGACTCGGCTACAAGCTGCGGATTCAGGCTCTCCAACTGCCGGATATGTTTCAGCAGGGACCTGTCTCCCGGTTCATCACCAGCCATTGCGTCTGTCACCCCATCCGTGACCATGATGATCATATCTCCTGCATCCATTATTTTGCGTGAAAGTTCCGCATCGACGCCTGGAAGTATGCCTGCCGGCAGTGACGCCGACCTGATCACTTCGACCCTTGAATCCCTTTTTATAAATGTGGGCGCCGCGCCTATCTTGATAAATTCCACTTCCCCGCTGGTCAGGTCTATCATGGCGATGTCCATGGTGCATGTGCTGTCTTCGTCAGATTTCAATACCAGTACAGAGTTTATCAGGCTTACTGCCATGTCTTTGTCAAACCCGGATTCAAGGAGACTCTCAAGCATATCCACTGCAGCCTTGCTCTGCGCAGACGCACTGTGTCCCGTACCCATACCGTCGCTGAGCGCCAGCGTGTATTTCCCGCTGATCCCTTCCATGAACGAAAAGCTGTCGCCCGAAACCCTGCTCCCATGCTTTGGCATGCGTGCCACCCCTGTTGTTATCCTGAGGTTTTCTGCTTCCATGTATTTCAGGATACACTCTTCGCTGCCGTACGATGTACAGCCTTCGTCGCTGCGCACCATCCTTCTGCCTGTGGTTTCCGAGACGGCCCTGTCTATTGCCGCCGTGCATTTCCTTGCGCCGCCGCACGAGGAATGGCGCACATTTATCTCGTATTTTCCCCATAGCCCTTTGTATGCTACCACCTCAACGACCCTGACGCCTTCCTTCTTCAATGCTGTTGAAATGGCATCCTCCAGCGGGCTCATAAAGCTTATATCGGTATTTATCTCTTCGGCAAGGTTGCCTATCACACGGGACATTCCTTCGAATTGCCTGCTGATCACGGACCTGCTCTCGCCGATCTTGCTCTTCCATACGACTCCTACTTTGAACAGCTCATACATGTTGTTGACCGCATTGACAAAATCGTTTATCCTGGGACACTTGTCTATAAAATCGGCGGGTATGTCGCTTTCCTCCACGCGTCCCCTGGCTTCGAGGCTTTCGACGATCCGGAACATTACCTGGTACGTGTCATAAAAGCTGCGTTCCCAGCAGTGCAGGCAAAGGCTGCAGTCACGGCATATCCTGTCCGCCACCCTGTCGAACAGTACGTTTATATCATGTTTCCCTGCAGCAGCGCTGTTCCGGGCCATCTCTCCGAAACTCCTGGACAAAGCCATGAATGCATCTGCAAATTTCCTGAGCCTTTGGGCCGTCAGGTCTCTGATCCTGCGTGAATAACTCTTCATGTCCGCATGTTCTGCGGATTTTCTCGCAAAGGGAGCGGTGAAGCGGTCCATAAGCCTGTCCGGCATGATGAAAAAAACAACGGAAGCAGCCAGTATATCCCTGAGATATAGCATTGATTCCGCAGGCCCGTTGAAATATATTGCAAGGATCATGTTGCCCAGTACAAAGCCAAGCGCCGATCCGGCTTTCCCAAGACTGCCAAGTATGCCTGCCAGCATCCCGCACAGTGCATATGCGCCTGCCGTAGACGGGGTGAACCCCTTAGAAGCGCTGACGATGAGACCTGCCGCTGCCCCTGTGGCGGCGCCGGCTCCCGCACTGCATTTGAAACTGTAGAAAAGTACAAGAAGCACGCACAGGATATTTTTCAGGGAGAAACCGAACAACTGGAGAGCCCCGAAACCGGAAACAGCCAATGCGGCAGTGATGCCTGCGCTGACTGCCTCCTCGCCGTCGAGCGCTGCTTTCCCGGCCATTCCCGAAATGACAGGTATGGAGAACCTGAATATAAAGTAGAATACAAAGGATATAAATGAACAGAACAGGGATTTCAGGACATCATACAGCAGAAACCCCCAAATGCCCGATAGTATGAGCTGCGGTACAAGGATCGCGATGAATGCCGCAAAAGCGGCCCAAATATCCATTTTTGAATCGGTTTTCTTCAGCGGGATCGATAAGACAAAAAACAGCAGCATGCACGCAGCATTGATGTATACGAGTTCGAACGGGCCCAGGATAAAAGCTCCCAACATTACAGCCGCGGCTGTCATGAGCCTCGGGACTCCTGCTCCGCATGAAGCGGCAAAGAATACCGCTCCCAGTGGGACCGCAGCAGATATGCTGCTGCCTGTTATCAGGAATGCTGTAAGGAATAAAAGGATCCTGTTCCTCTGAAAATATAACCTGTTGATAAGCTTCGGCAGATAGCCGGGTTTGCTCATTTGTACAGCGGTGATCTTCATCTCTTGTCCCTCCCGTACCACAGATTATAACGGAGGGAGACAGGTTTTTATGTCATTTTGCGCTGTACCGCAATAAAAAGTTTATGACACGGTCCAGCAAAAACCCGGAAATTTTTCAGGACCGGGCAATAAACTTATCTTTTCTTCCTGTTGTCTTTTGGTCCGATGTTCAATCCGGGTGATTTATCGTTTTTGCCGTTCTTATCATTCTTATCGTTTTTCCTCGTATCGTTTTTTTCGTTTTCATTTTTGCTGTCACGCTCATCCTTTTTGCTGCTGTCCCTGATGTCCTGCTTTTTGTTGTCTGCTGCGTCTTTCCCGGCATCAGGCCGTTTTCCCCGGGGAGTATCTATGGTATTGCCTATCTTTGCTTTGTCTTTGCTTATCTGATCAAGGAACTCATTCCTGAGCCGTTCTCTTTCTTCTTGCAGTTTCTCTCCCTGCTTCTCCAGGGTTTTCCGGACATCGTCCCAACTGAGCAGGTCCGGTTTTGCATCCTTTATCCCTTTATTGCTGTTTTTGCTGTCCAGTTTGCCGTTGCCTTCACCCGGCTGTTTTATATCGTTCTGCCGCGGGTTGCCTATGCCCGGCAGGCCGCTGAAGCCATGATTGCCTCCCCCGCTCTGTACTCCGGCATTCTTGTCCTTCCTGCTGTCATCGATGTCTTTTTTGCCGGTGACCTTGCCTGCACCTGCACCGGGTTTGATGCCCCCGCCGCCTTTGTCTTCCTTCGGGCCGCTGTTCTGGCCGCCGGTATTGCTGCCGCCGGGCCAGGGCCAAATGGTACCGGCATTGCTGCCATTAGTGCTGATGCCAATACCGGTGCCGGTAGCGGCACTGCTGTTCTTATTATCTTTATTGTCTTTGATTACTTTATTGTCTTTATTGCTGTTGCTTCCGCCAGCAGCGGCATTGGCTCCGGGTTTTCCTTCTTTCGCCTTGTCTTCCTTCTTTTCTTTGTCTTCTTTCTTCCCAGCGGATCCCTTCGCAAGCTGTTCTTTCTTTTCCCTGACCATTTCCAGCAGGTCTTTTACCGCAGTATTCTTCATTTTCTCAAAATCCGCCAGGGGGAAATAACCGGACACTTCTTCGATCAGTGCCAGCTTGCCCGGTGTTACACCGAGCTTGTGGGCGGCTTCCCTCTGCTTTACGCTGGTCTCTCCCACGAGTATCTTCGATTCGACATTGTCCTTGTTGAGTTCCCTGGCCGCCATATCTTCCACGATCTTCTTAAGCTCGTCAGCTTTTTTTGCATTGCTGCTCGAGACGGTAAGTATCACCGCATTCTGCAGTTTGCCGCTGCCGCCGGAAGGTTTCTCCTTCTGTTTCCCGGTATCTCCTTCTGTCTTTGCGGACGGTTTTGCGGTACCTTTCGGATCACTTTTGCCGCTCCCGGCATTTCCCCCGCTTCCCTCGGCCGCGCTGCCGCTGTATCCTGCATCACTCCCGCTGTCGGCAGTTTCCGCTCCATTTTCCGGCGTCTGCCCGCCGCCAGGCGTCAGGGTATGATCGGAGGTATCCTGTGGCGCGGAAGTTCCGTCCTGTACATCAGCCGCATCCTGCCGGCCTGTGCCGCCGGCTTCACTTTTACAGCGGCTGCCCGTGTTCTCTTTGAGATATCCCTGTTCGACAGCGCTGCTTAGCAGCAGCGTCACTCCTTCGTCCAGTCTCCTGTGCATCAGGTTCTTGTTCTCGATGAGCTTGCTGCCGTCATCGTTAAGCGCTTCAACCCTGATTATCCTGTCGTATATGTTGGCTGTTAGCCCAATACTGGGGTTTATGTCGAAATCCACATAGCTGTAGGGCATACTATAGCTGAAAATGCCGATTCCCAATGCGAGCAGGAAGGACGCTGCGATGGAGGCGATCCTGTACACGGGCTTTCTGGCCGCTGAAGGCAAGGAAGGCATGCCGGTATCTGTTTCAGCGCCGGCAGCAATACCGGGCTGCGCCTTTATTTTCCTGAACTGCCCGTCCTGTGTGAGTATTACCGCATACTTGCCCGTTATCTCCATAACGATGCCTTTCATCTGCATCCCTCCTTCCTACAGCTTTATGTAATCCTTGATATATTGATAATCCCCTATTGCAATAACAACTATGGCTATAATATACTTTCGGAACCTTTCGATGAATTTTCGGGGTAATCCCGATGCTTTCTCCAGTTCCATGACAGGAAGGTATTTCTTCGTCATCACCGATTCCAGCATGTCGGGCCGTGACAATATGATCCCTGCGAGCCCGGCACACTGCTCTCTCGTTCTCCTGTGCCTGGGCGAAACTTTTGCCAGGTCCCGGTAAGTGATATTCCATTGGCTGAGTTCCTTCGCGAGTTCCTGTATCTCCGCCTTCCTCAGTTCGGCAATGTCCCGGTCCGAAAATTCCCGTATCGCTTCATCGGCGCCGAGGTCATATTCCGTCTCCTTTTCTTCGGCAAAAACGTTAAGAGGCACCAC
>DAOSCC010000008.1:18345-24212 GCA_035361135.1 Clostridiales bacterium
CGTCTCTCTTTCCTGTAGTAATCGATAAGCCTGCGTTTGATCACGTTCCTGGAGAAAGTGAAGAAATTCCCTTTCGAACTGTCAAAGGACCTGATGGCTTCAACGAATGCGATCATGGCGATGCTTAGTTCATCGTCGGTATCATAGCTCATATACCTGCCGGTCACTTTTTCGGCGCATGACGCTATAAAAGGTTTGTATACCTCTACAAACCTTCCCGTCTCTTCCGCGTCGTCGCGTATGCTCGATATTCTCGCATTTATTGCGTCGAATTGCATATGTATCCCGTCCTGTCCCGCCTGTCGGGCCATGCATGCTCCCATGCGGCGGCAGCGGAAGACAGACCTTCGGGTCCGTCTTAAGTTCCGGGAAAATTATAGCATAAAGATTCCGGTTGATGTGCTCATGTCACAATATAGTAATTTTATTGTAATAAAATTTAAAACAAAATAAAAAACAGCAGACATTCTCCTTCTGCCGTTTTTTATTGCTGTATCGTTCGCCATCTGTTTTACTGTTCCATCTGCCTCCCAAGGAAACCTGCCGCAGACTGCGCAAGCTTTGCTTCGACTTCTCCCATCCTGCTTCCCGGATCCGTCGACAATATTATAACCGCCCCTATCGGATCTCCCTCAGCGATGATGGGTGAAACGACCTGCGCCACATACTTCCTTTCATTGCCTTCGTCGGCGAGTATGGATATACTCTTGTCTTCCGCTGATTTTGCCACGAAAGTCGTCTTTTCCTCAATGACCTTTTCCAGTTCAGGGCTCAGCGACTTGTCAAGGAATTCCTTTTTGGATGCGCCCGCCACTGCTATGATCGTATCCCTGTCGGCAATGCATGTTATATGCCCGCTGGTCTTGTGTATCGATTCCGCATATTGAGCGGCGAAATCACCCAATTCCCCAATAGGAGAATATTTTTTGAGTATGACTTCTCCTTCTTTATCGGTGAATATCTCCAGAGGATCGCCTTCTCTTATCCTTAAAGTACGCCGAATCTCCTTGGGTATCACTACCCTGCCAAGATCGTCAATTCTCCGCACGATACCGGTTGCCTTCAATGTCGTTACCTCCTTAACAGAATTGTTTAACATTGCTTTTTTAGTATTCATTGTTTATTGGAGTTTTATGCATAAAAACAACGGGCCGCCATTTCAGGCAGCCCGCGGAAAATCGACGACGATCGGATATTTTCCGATCCTGGTCCATTTATTTGATCGAATCGTAAACGGAATTTTCGATCTTATACTCGGCTTTATCCACCAATTCTTTTATCCTTTGCTCATATATGAATGCCGCACCGTATTCCTGGTACTCCTTCGCGCACCTCAGGCTTACAGGCTCGCCCTCGGCGTATTTTTCTTCAAGTTTGATTATATGATATCCATACTCTGTCTTCACAGGTTCCTCCGTAAACTCGCCCGGTTCCAGTTCAAACGCGGCTTTTTCGAATTCATCGACCATCCTGTCTTTCCCGAAAAGATAGTCGCCGCCCCATTGTGCAGAACCGTCATCGGAATTCTCTTTCGCCAGGGTCGCGAAATCTTCTCCGGCCTTCAGCTTCTCGATCAGTCCTTTCGCTTTTTCCAGCGCTGCATCCCAGTCCTCGTCGGAAGCATCTTTATCCACGGAGATCAGTATATGCTTCGCCCATACAGCTTCTTCAGCATCATATCTGTATTTTGTGTCAGCTTTGTACAGGTCCGTATTCTCCGCATAATATTTTTCAATATCCGCGTCTGTTATTTTCCCTGTCTCTTCCGTCTGGTATTTCTGGACTATGAAAATCTGCTCCTGTATCTTTTCATACTCGTCAATGCTGATCCCGTAATTTTCCTTGAATGCCTTGTTGGCTTTGATCCTGTTGCCGTTGCCGTACGGCTCGATTATCTGTTTTTCTGTCAGTAAATCGATATAATCCTTTTCATCCCTGGTCAGTTCCACATTCGCTTCTTTCGCCATCCTGTACTGTACTTTCAAACTTTTCAGTTCCTCGAGGATCTGCTTCTTCGCTACTTCGACCGGATCTTCGCCGCCAATTTTCGTAGCCCAGAACGTCTCTTCCGTTATATTCGGATCTGCCTGCTGTGCGCTGTAAAACATCAATTGTTTCTGGTAATCGAGATAATACCGGAACTCAGTTTCCGTGATCTTCTCTCCGCCTACCGTCGCAACTATCCTCTCGGCCGTATTGAAATATATGATCAGACCGATTGCAATGGCAAGGACGATTGCACCGGCGATCAGGCCATATTTGACAAACAAAGGCATTCCCGTTTTCTCTCCGGCGTAATCGCCGCCGGAGCTCTTTTTCGTTTTTTTATCTTCCAAAGTTATCTCTCCCCTGATATATTATGAAAACGATATTTCTGTTTACAAAAGACTGTGCTGATGTCAATTTACATTATAATAGATAATCACCCTGTATCATAGCTTTTTAAGTCCTGTAACAAAATTTTAATATTGTCGGCCAGGCTGTCCGCGCTGATCTGCGGTTTCCTGTATACAAGGTAAGGAGATGCTCCCGCGCTGAAAAGCAGTTGCCTTTTGTACTTCTCGGCAATTTTTGCGATCGCCTGGAAGTTGATGCTTTTGCTGTCCGCAAATGCAAAGATGACAGAATCCTTCTTCTCCGTCACGGACGAAATGCCCAGGGACCTGGCAAGCGCCTTGATATGGGCGACCTTGACCAGGTTCCTCACGGGCACGGGTATTTCGCCGTACCTGTCGGTCAGTTCGTCTTCGATGTCGATCACGTCATTCTCATCGCTTATTGCCGCGATCTTCTTGTACATCTCTATTTTCCTGCTTTCGTTCCCTATATATGAATCATCGATATACGCATCGATGTTTATATCGATAGTAACTTCAGCCTCTTCCTTCCTGGGCGGTTCGCCCCTGAGTTCCCTCACTGCCTCGTCAAGAAGCCGGCAGTACATGTCATAACCGACGGACTCCATGTGTCCGTGCTGCTCCGGCCCGAGCAGGTTGCCGGCGCCGCGGATCTCCATGTCCCGCATCGCGATCCTGAAGCCTGATCCCAGTTCAGTAAATTCTTTGATCGCCTGCAGCCTCTTTTCGGCGACTTCCGAAATGATCTTGTCTTTCCTGTATGTGATATATGCATAGGCGAGCCTGTTGGAGCGGCCTACCCTGCCCCTGAGCTGATAAAGCTGGGCAAGCCCCATCTTGTCGGCGTCCTCGACGATGATCGTGTTCACATTGGGCATGTCCAGGCCTGATTCGATTATTGTCGTACAAACCAGGATATCGAATTCGCCTTTTATGAAGCTCATCATTATGTCCTCAAGATCCCTCTCGTCCATCTGTCCATGTGCGACAGCCACCCTCGCATCCGGCACCATGTCCTGGACTTCGGCAGCCTTGGTATCTATCGTCCTGACCCTGTTGTACAGGTAGAATACCTGGCCCTTCCTCGCCAGTTCCCTTATGATAGCATCCCTGATGACATCCCGGTTGTACTCCATCACATAGGTCTGGACCGGGTACCGTTCTTCCGGCGGATCTTCGATGACGCTGATGTCCCTTATCCCCGTAAGCGACATGTGCAGAGTCCTCGGGATCGGTGTCGCAGTGAGGGTCAGCACATCGACCTCGGGGGCAAGGTTTTTCAGGCGCTCCTTGTGCGAGACGCCAAACCTCTGCTCCTCATCGATGACCAGCAGACCCAGGTCCTTAAACCGGATATCCTTCTGGAGGAGGCGGTGTGTGCCGATAAGCACGTCCACCTTGCCGTTTTTCACATCCCTGAGTATCCGTTTCTGCTCCGCCCGTGTCCTGAACCTGCTCAGCATTTCAACAGTCACGGGGAAGTCCTTCATCCTCTCCGCAAAGTTATTGTAATGCTGCTGAGCAAGTACGGTCGTCGGGACCAGGTAGGCCACCTGCCTGCCGTCCATGACAGCTTTGAAAACAGCCCGGATCGCCACTTCGGTCTTGCCGAACCCCACATCGCCGCAAAGCAGCCTGTCCATTACCTTTCCGGATTCCATATCCTGTTTTATCTCGTCGATGCACCTTAACTGATCCTCAGTTTCCTCATACGGGAACTGCTCTTCGAACTGTCTCTGCCATACTGTATCTTTCGAGTATTCAAAGCCCTTCAGTGCCGCTCGCCGGGCATAAAGCTTTATCAGTTCTTCGGCAAGCTTCTTCAGCGATTCCTTGACCCTGGTCTTGGTCTTCAGCCAGTCCGATCCTCCGAGCTTGCTGATTTTTGGCTGTTTCCCTTCCGTCCCTATGTATTTCTGGATCAGGTCCATCTGGTTCGTGGGTATGTAAAGGTATGCTCCGTCCTGGTACCTGATCTTGAGATAATCCTTTTTGATTCCCTCGACGGTCAGCTTTTCCAGGCCGACATACTGGCCTATCCCATGGGTCTGGTGCACGACATAATCGCCCACCGCCAGTTCGGTAAACAGGCTGATGGGACGCCCCTTGTATTTGCCCTGGCTCCTTGCGGTTTTTTTCCGGTCACGGCCAAATATCTCATCATCGCTTATAACGACGAATCCTATGGTCGGATATTCAAAGCCCCTGTGGAGGCTGCCGCGGGTGATGACGACCTGTCCGGGCATGACGGGCCTTGTGACGTCGTCCATATAGACGGATTCGATCCCTTTTTCCGAAAGCGAATCCCTGAGCCGTTCCCCGCGCCCCCTGGTGCCTGAAAGAAGCAGCACCCTGTTTTTGCTGCGCTTCCACATGGAAAGGTTTTCCGCAAGTATATCCATGCTGCCCTGGAACGATCCGATCATCCTGCATGGGATGCTGTATGAAATGGATCCCTTCGATGCTATGCTGTCTGCGTTGACAGTGTTCATATATATGGGCTTCCTGGCCGATACGGCCGAGAAAATCGATTCGTAATCAAAATACATGCCGGTGCTCTGAGGCAGCAGGCTTCCTTTTTCAATCAGAGCCTTGCATATCTCCTCATGCTCGAGCAGCAGGTTTTCGAGACGCTGCTCCTGTCTTGCCGGCTCATCCATGAAAATAAGGGTGTCATCTCCAAGGTAGTCCGCCAGTGAACATGGTTCATCGATAATATATGGAATATATCTGTCGATGCCTGGAAAGTACCATGATTCCTCGAGCCGTTCCATATCCGCGTTTATTTTTCGGACCAGGTCCGGATCCCTCTTCCCCGTCTTTTCAGCGTCGCTCTTTACGGATCTGATGATCTCGGACCTCCTGGCAATGTCGAATATCAGCTCACGCGCAGGAAGGATCCTGACGCTTTCCGCATGATCAATGGACCTCTGCGTATTTACGTCAAACCATCTAAGCGAGTCGATCTCGTCGCCAAAAAACTCGATCCTGACAGGATTATCGGCATTCACCGGGAAAATATCGACGATGCCGCCCCTGACCGCGAACTGGCCTTTTTTCTCGACGAATTCCACCCTCTCGTACGCGGAGACCGCCAGAGTGCGGATAAGCTCCTCAGGGTCAAGGCGCCCGTGATCACCGACAGTGACGACATTTTGCACCAGTTTCCCCGGATGGAGCAGCTTGTGGGAAACGGCTTCAACGGAAGTGACAACGAAGCTGTAATCACCGCGGCTTATCCTGTCGAGCGCGGCAAGTCTCTGGAATACCGTGTCGTAGCTTTTTGCCTCGACATCGTAAAGCATGATCTCCTTTGTGGGAAAGAATATGACGTCATCGCCGATAAAGAAGGAGAAATCCTCGAACAGCCTTCTGGCCTGCATTTCATTGAACGCGACAAAAACGCCCTTCCTGCCGCAGTGGCGGCAAAGGGCATACGAAATATGAGCCTTCTGCGATTCAGAAGGCCCAATGATGCTGACCGGATGCTTACTCTCCCGGACAGCAGCC
>DAOSCC010000009.1:0-22817 GCA_035361135.1 Clostridiales bacterium
AAAGAGATAGACAATAAGAGGAAAGAATTCGGCTTACCGCTGAGGGATGGGGGTAAATAAATGTCTGCTGTAGTGGAAAAAGTATCACAGCCTGTACAGGGAAAGACCGCAACATTCAAAAGCAGGTTCGAAAACCTGAAAAAGCAGGTAATAAAGCATAAGGTATCTTACCTGTTCGTTGCGCCTTTTGGAATAATATTCCTGGTTTTCACCATCATACCCGTAGTGGTTTCGATGGGACTCAGCTTTACATACTTCAATATACTGGAGACGCCTAAATTCATAAGCTGGCAGAATTACATAAGGCTGTTCCTGGGTGACGACGTATTCCTGAAGGCTGTCAAGAATACTTTCCTGCTTGCGGCGATCACAGGACCTGTCGGCTATCTTGCATCACTGATGTTTGCGTGGTTTATCAATGAGCTGCCCCCGAAAATAAGGGCATTCATGGTCCTGATTTTTTACGCGCCGTCCATATCGGGCAATGTATACATGATATGGCAGGTAATGTTCAGCAGCGATGCCTATGGTTATGTGAACTCTACACTGATCAAGCTGGGCATCATAACTGAACCGATATTGTGGCTCCAGGATCCGAGATATGTAATGCCTGTTATCCTGATAGTCGTGCTGTGGATGAGTCTCGGCACAGGCTTCCTGTCTTTTGTCGCGGGTCTGCAGAGCATCGACAGAGCCCAGTATGAAGCCGGGATAGTAGACGGTGTGAAGAATAGGTGGCAGGAACTCTGGTACATTACATTGCCGAATATGAAACCGATGCTGATGTTCGGTGCCGTTATGTCGATTACTTCATCCTTTGCTGTAAGTGATGTCACCATAGCGCTTGCCGGTATGCCGAGCGTGGACTATGCAGCGCATACGGTAGTCAACCACCTTATTGACTATGGTACTATACGTTTTGAAATGGGTTATGCGTCAGCTATAGCTACGGTACTGTTCCTGACGATGATAATCTGCAACAAGGTGGTACAGAATCTTCTGAAGAAGGTGGGGAGATAGTATGAAGCATCGGAAACTCAACACAAAGAGGCTGAACCGTTCATTGGGGGGAGA
Organism: Clostridiales bacterium; assembly: GCA_035361135.1. Lineage (GTDB taxonomy): Bacteria > Bacillota > Clostridia > Acetivibrionales > DTU013 > DTU013. Next base: position 1,075 of record DAOSCC010000009.1, read on the forward strand.
TATATTCAGCATAGTGATACTGGTCATATTCGGCTCATTCATGGTGCTTCCAATGATATATGCCATCTGTAACGCATTCAAACCTCTGGATGAGCTGTTCATGTTCCCTCCGAGGTTTTTTGTGCGCAATCCCACCCTTGATAACTTCAGGGATCTGTTCTTGCTGATGGCCCAGTCATGGGTGCCTTTTTCCCGGTACATATTCAATACCCTGTTCATTACTGCAGCAGGTACCGCAGGACATGTCGTGGTAGCGTCCATGGCGGCTTATGCGCTTGAAAAGCATAAGTTCCCCGGATCGAAACTTTTTTTCAGCATAGTGGTCACTTCGCTCATGTTTTCTTCCGTTGTTACAGCAATACCGAATTACCTGGTGATGGCAAAATTACACTGGCTGGACACATATCTTGCATTGATCGTTCCTGCTTTCGGATATCCGCTTGGGTTGTTCCTCATGAAACAGTTCATGGAGACGGTCCCCGATTCTCTCCTGGAATCGGCGCGTATGGACGGCGCAAGCGAATTCAGGACGTTCTGGACGGTAGCGATGCCATGCGTCAAACCTGCCTGGCTCACACTGGTCATTTTCTCGTTCCAGACCCTCTGGGGCAATACTGGAAGCACGTTTATATACAGCGAAGAATTGAAAACACTGCCGTATGCACTGAACCAGATATTGCTCGGCGGATTTGCCAGGGCAGGAGTCGGCGCTGCGGTCGTACTCCTTATGATGATAGTGCCGGTAGTTTTGTTCATGGTCACGCAAAGCAGCATCATCCAGACCATGGCCACATCCGGTATAAAGGAATAGAGGGGAGGGCAGGACATTGAGGCTCAGGAAGATATTGACGGCTGTTATTATATTCATTCTGCTTTGTCCGGCAACCGCTTATGCGGATGAACCCTACAACAATTATAATTATGACTTTTGGGGGACCCCGGTACCGGCGCCTGCAGCGTATCTTCCGTCGAGGATAATCGACGGCAGGTCTCTTGGTACATACGAATTCAGAAAACCCCAGGATCTTTTCACAGGTCCGGATAACAAGCTATATGTAGCAGATACAGGCAATAACCGTATAGTGGTCATAAATGAATACTGGGAACTGGACAGGATAATCGACGGGTTTGACAACAACGGGTCACAGGATACTTTCAATAACCCCCAGGGATTGTTCGTGACCAATGACGGAGAAATATATGTGGCAGATACGAGCAATTCAAGGATAGTCCACCTGGACGCTGACGGTAATCTTATCAGGATAATAGGCCGTCCTGTTTCAGATATTATCCCCGCTGATCTCCAGTATTACCCCACTGCGCTGGTAGTAGACAAGGCTGGAAGGATATACATAATAGCCCAGGGTGTCAACCAGGGTCTGATAGAACTGGACAACCAGGGCGAATTCGTTGGCTATGTAGGAGCCACCAAGGTCAAATTCAATATGGTCGATTATTTCTGGAAACTCATAGCGACGGATGAGCAGAGAGAAAGGATGCAATTGTTCGTACCGACAGAATACAACAACATCGACATCGACACGGAAGGATTCCTTTATGTCACGACCAGCAGCCTGGCGCTGGAAGATATTGATCGGGCGATAAACACGAGGTCCAAGGACGACAGGTACGCTCCCATCAGGAAGCTGAACCCGACCGGTACAGATGTTTTAAGGAGAAACGGGTATTTCCCTCCTGTGGGAGATGTGTATTTCAGATCGCGTGGTTACGCTGAATCAGGCAATTCCCAGTTGTATGACGTTTGTGTCGAGGATTCGGGCATTTACAGCGTGCTGGACAAGAAGAAGGGAAGGATATTCACATATGATACGGACGGCAACCTGCTGTACCTTTTCGGAGGTATAGGGAACCGCCTGGGCAACTTCAGGGATCCGGCCGCTCTGGATACCATCAATGACCAGTTTGTCGTGCTTGACTCGAACATGGGCCAGGTCACGGTATTTGAACCGACACTGTACGGCCAGTTGGTCAAAGAAGCGGTTGTGCTCCATCTGAACGGCAGGTATGACGAGTCTGCGGCAAAATGGGAGCAGGTGCTTAAGTACAACGCAAACTCAGAACTTGCATATATAGGCATGGGCAAGGCATATCTGAGGAAAGACGAGTTCAGGCTGGCAATGAAATATTTCAAGCTCGGGAACAAGAGGGATTATTACAGCAAGGCATTTGACCTTTACAGGCAGGAAGTGATCGGAGACAATTTCGGATGGATCGTAATATCGATCCTGGTGCTGCTGGTCGGATCGAAGATCCTGAAGAAGGTCCGGGCCAGGAAAAAGGCCGGAATCAAAGCCATGGGAAAGGTGGAAGCATAGATGGAAGTATTGCAAAGTCTGAGATATTCATTGTATCTGATATTTCACCCTTTTGACGGCTTCTGGGATCTGAAGCATGAAAAGAAAGGAAATCTCAAGACAGCCCTGCTCATAGTCGCTATGGTCATTGTCACGTTTATACTCCGCAGGCAGCTTACAGGATTCATCCTGAATGAGAACAAACTGCGGGAACTGAATATCATTGTCGAGATATTGAGCGTAGCTTTGCCGTTCTTCCTGTGGTGTTTGGCCAACTGGTGCCTGACTACTCTGATGGACGGTGAAGGGAGCTTCAAGGATATAGTGATAACGAGCGCCTATGCACTTGTGCCCCTGGTTTTGATCAACATACCGCTTATTGTTTTCAGCAATGTGATTACGCTTGAGGAAGCAGCTTTCTACACGTTCTTCGATATATTGTCGCTTGCATGGACCGTCCTGCTGCTGTTCCTTGGCACGAGCGTGGTGCATCAGTATTCGTTGTTAAAAACATTCCTGACCAGTATATGTATTGTGATAGGCATGGGGCTGATCATATTCATAGCGCTGCTGTTCTTCAGCCTGCTGCAGAAGATGTATTCCTTCGTTTATACGATATACAAGGAAATCGCACTGAGACTATAGGGGGTGTAAAGAATGTCCATGAAAAAGATAACAGCTTTGTTAATAGCAACCGCTCTTCTTATGTCTTGCAGTGCCGTTTTTGCTGATCCCGGCGTCGGCCAGGCCGGTGGGGAAACGCTGCAGTCGATGAAGATGGTCGCAGAGAACGATTATCTTGCGCTTTATATCAATGAGGAAACGACTGAAGTCGCAGTGAAGGACAAAAAAACGGGAGTCGTGTGGTATACGAATCCGCCGGACAGGAGCGAGGACATGATCGCATCCGCGATCAACAAGGATAAACTGTCTGCCCAGATATCGATTTCATACTTTACTCCCACATCACAGCAAAAACTGATGAACAACTACACGGACTGCATAAAGTATGGGCAGTTTGAAATAACTGCGATTGAAAACGGTGTCAGGATCGTATACAGGATCGGCAGGGAAGAAAAGATTTATATACTTCCCCAGGTGATCAGCAAGGAGAGGATGGAAGAGAAGATCCTGAAAAATCTGGATAACGCGACCGGCAAGAAACTGGTCAACAGGTACAGGCTCATATCGCTGGAAAATGCGAAATCCGAAAAGCAGCGGCAGGAAATGCTGGAAGAGTTTCCGACTGTAGCGAACGGGGACCTGTATGTCCTTGGTGACAATATCAAGGATTTCATGAAAGTGCAGCTGGAGGAGATAGTCATATCGGCAGGATATACGCTGGAAGATATGAATGAGGATCATATAGAAAACAACGTTCCCCCGGCCGAAGAGAACAAGGAGCATTTCGTCATACCGCTGGAATATACCCTTGATGGGGACAATCTGGTGGTCAGGGTCCCAACTGACGAGATCGAGTACAACGCGGATTCGTACCCCATATATACGATGTCGCTGCTGGAGTTCTTCGGGGCAGCCGGGACTGATGAAAGAGGTTATATACTCGTTCCGGACGGATCCGGTTCACTGATATACCTGAATAACGGCAAGCTGAATGCGCAAACCTATGCCATCGATGTTTACGGCACCGATCAGTCGATACCGCTGGCGGTAAAAACGAGCATCATCGAACAGGCATACCTTCCCGTGTTTGGCATGAAGAGAGGAGATAACGCGTTTTTCTCCATAATAGAATCCGGTGATGCTGTGGCGAGTGTCTGGGCGGATATCAGCGGCAGGTTGAACTCATATAATTATGTGTATTCCGCTTTTACACTCGTTCAGAATGATGTGCTGGATATAGGCGATTATTCCGGCAACAATACGATAATGGTCTACCAGCCGAGAGTATTCAAAGGTGACGTAAAAGTCAGGTATAAATTCCTGAAGGGCGAAGACGCAGATTATGCGGGCATGGCGGCTTACTACCGCAGTTACCTGGAAAAACAGGGGATGACCAGGGAAAAACCGCGTGATAATGTCCCGTTCTTCCTTGAAGTCGTGGGTGCCGTAGACAAGGTCAAATCCATATTGGGTCTGCCCATTAAGACTGCCGAGGTACTTACTACATATGAACAGGCAATAGAGATCATAAATGCCCTGAATGATGCGGGCATCAGCGAAATAATCCTCAAATATACGGGGTGGGCAAATGGCGGTATCGACCACTCCATACCAAAGAGCCTGAAGCTGATGTCGAAGCTGGGAGGGAGCAAGGGCTTTAAGAAGCTGCAGTCCTTCCTTAATGAAAAAGGCATTGAGTATCTTCCAGAGCTTGGATTCATACTGAACTACAGGGATAAGCTGTTTGACAGCTTTATACCCATGATCCATGCTTCGCGCTACATAACTAAGGAAATCGCCTCGATATATAAATATAACCTTGCTACCAATGTGCAGCAAAGGTCCCTTGGAACTTTCTACATCATCAGTCCTACAAAGATTCCGTCTATCGTGGACGGCATGATCAAAAGCCTTAAAAAACTGGATGTGACAGGCATATCCTTAAGAGACGGGGCAAAAAACCTGAATTCGGATTATAAAGAGTCGCGTCTTGTTGACAGGCAGCAGGCAAGGGTGATCGTCCAGCAGCAGATCGAGAAGATCCATGAGTCAGGGCTGTCGGTAATGGCAGAGGGAGGAAATGCCTACGCGCTGCCCTACTCGGATTATATCCTTGATATACCTGAAGAATCGAACCAGTTCCATCTTACGGATGAGAGCATACCTTTCTTCCAGATGGTGGTCCGCGGTTATATCACATATGCGGGGACACCGATAAACTTGTCTTCCGATTACAGGAAGACTTTCCTGAAATCCATCGAGACCGGTTCAGGTATATACTTCTGCTTTATCTATGAGGAAAACTCATTGGTGAAGGAATCATACTTCGATAGCTATTACTCAACTGAGTACAGGTTATGGATGAATGAAGCCAAAGAGTACTATAAAAAGGCAAATGAAGCTTTGAGCGATGTGCAGGGACAGACGATCAAAAACCATGAAAAACTGGCAGAGGGAATATATAAGACTACTTTCGAAAAAGGCAAGGAAATTGTAGTCAACTATACACCAAGACGTGTGGAAATCGACGGAACTACGGTGGAACCTCTTGATTTCAAAGTGGTTAAGGAGGGTCAATGATGAGGGAGGCAACAATGACAAACAGAGCGCTGAAATCAGCAGCCGCTCCGCAGAAAAAGAAAAGAAGGGGACTGGATCTTACCAGAAAAAGGGCCGCGATGGGTTACCTGTTCGTGCTGCCTTTTATAATCGGGCTCATCACATTTTTCCTTGTACCTCTTGTACAGTCCTTCATATTCAGCCTCAATAAGCTGGAAGTTGCGGAAGGCGGCTACAATCTCATACCCATGGGGTTTGAAAACTACAACAGGGCTTTGAGGGTCCATGCCTCCTACGTGAGAGACCTGTGGGAATCAGTCAGATATATGATCGCCAACGTTCCATTGATCATCATATTCAGTTTTTTTGCGGCTAATCTGCTGAATCAGAAATTTAAAGGCCGTTCACTGGCAAGAGCAATATTTTTCCTGCCTGTCATAGTGACGTCAGGAGTAATGCTGGTCGTTGACAGCGGAGACCTGCTGCAGTCTTCACTTGGCATGACGCAGACAGATGGCACGGAGGGAGCGTTCCGGGCAGTGGAACTGGCAAGGCTGCTTCTGCAGACCAGGTTGAGTGAAAGATTCATCGATTATATCATCGGCGCCGTGGATGCGATATATGATATCGTTTCGGCATCAGGCGTCCAGATCCTTGTTTTCCTGGCAGGGCTTCAGTCGATATCCCCTTCGTTATTCGAAGCTTCGAATATCGAAGGAGCAACAGGCTGGGAGAATTTCTGGAAGATCACGTTCCCGATGGTGAGCCCGTTGATATTGGTCAATACGGTATACACCATCATAGATTTGCTGATCAATTCATCAAATACAGTAATGGAGCTGATCAGGGATACAGCGTTCGCGTCGCAGGATTATGGCATGAGTTCAGCCATGGCCTGGATATATTTTGCTGCTATCCTCCTGATCGTGGGCCTGGTGATGTGGATAGTCTCGAAACTGGTATTCTATTACGATTAAAAGGGGTCGGAGGTCTTTATGAAAATAAAGGGAATATTCCACAGGAAAAGTAAACTAGATTATAAAGATTTACAGCATAGGAAGCATATGATGTATACATGGGGGAAACGAGGCTGGTCGATCGTAAGAGGGGTCATTATAGCCGGAATATGCTTTCTCATTCTGTACCCCACACTGGTAAAGCTGTCAGTTTCATTCATGCCGGAAAAAGATATATATGATGTGACCGTGCGGTATGTTCCGAAGTCGCCGACCCTTGAAAACTACAAGACCGTTATCAAGGCAATGAAATATGGCACCGCGTTCTGGAACACGTTAAAGCTGGCCCTGCTGACAAGTTTGATGCAGCTGATCTCATGTACATTGATAGGATATGGGTTCGCAAGGTTCAAATTCAAAGGAAGAAACTTTCTGTTCGCACTGGTAATCCTGACGATGGTAGTGCCTCCTCAGACTTTGATGATCCCGTTGTTCCTGCATTTCAGGTACTTTGACATATTCGGCATCATTTCAGCTGTCACCGGAGGAAAGGGCATAAACCTGCTGGAAAGTTACTGGCCGTTCATATTGATGTCGATGACAGGGATGGGGCTGAAAAACGGGCTGTACATATATATCATGCGCCAGTTCTTCAGGAATATGCCGAAGGAATTGGAGGAAGCCGCATATGTCGACGGTGCCGGCATGCTGAGGACATTTGCGCAAATCATGCTGCCAAGTGCCGTACCGTCTATGGTGACTGTGTTCCTGTTCTCATTCGTATGGCAATGGACAGATACGTTCTATTCGACATTATTCCTGCAAAAGACAAGAGTGCTGGCATCTGCACTCAGCAGTGTCTCGTTTGACGTGACCCAGAAGATTTACTTTGAGACAGGAGTGAATGTGGCACTGGCTCCGGCGATCAGTTCAATGTATACGAACACGGCGAGCCTGCTTGTCGTACTGCCGCTGCTGATACTATATCTGTTCGCACAGAAACGTTTCGTCGAGAGCGTCGAGAGAAGCGGTATAGTGGGATGATGACGGGCCATACAGCGCGGAAAACAGTTCAGGTGGCTGAAGCCGGGAACTGCGCCGGAAACCGTATTATATTGACACTATGGTGTGTTTTTGGTAAATTCTTAACTGGAAGCACCCATATATTGTGGTTGGAAATACCGGAAAAGACAACTTCTTCATCTGATTTGCGATTAAAACCCATTGGGTTTTAATAAATAAAAAATATTATAGGGAGGTTACATTATGTCAAGAGGTCTTAAAAAGTTATTGGCTCTGAGCTTGGTAACAGTTATGATGGTAGCTGTTATCGCAGGCTGCGGCCAGAAGACTGGAACGACGCCGACTGACACAACGCCGGACGAAGTTGAACCGGCACCGGCTGAACAGACTCCGTCAGAACCGGCAGATGAAGAACCCGAACCTGAACCGGAGGAGATCAGGGATCTTGGCGGCAGGGTTATCAAAGTCGCAGCATGGTGGGATCTGACTCCTCAGGGAGGAACTCCGAGCGGAGACCGTCAGGTAGCCCGCAGAGAGGAAATGGAGCAGAAGTACAACTTCAAGTTCGAGTATGTGAATGTTCCGTGGGATCAGACCGTTGAAACCTATTCATCTTCAGTTATGGCAGGAGATCCGTTTGCAGACATCGCAACTCTCGAAGACAACTGGGTGATCGGACTTGCCAACAGCGGATTTGTTACAGAGCTTGATTCGTTGTTTGATTTTACTGATGAAAAATGGGACCAGGTAACCAAGAGTCTGTCAACAATAAATGGAAAGACCTATGGCATGGGAACCGGCAAATGGTGGCCGCGAGGAATAGTCTTCTACAACAAGAACATCTTCGAAAGAGAAGGCTTGGAGAACCCCTATGAACTGATGAAGAACGGTCAGTGGACATGGGAAAAGCTGGAAGAGATCGCAAGGAAAGCAACGAAGGACACTAACAACGATGGTAAGATAGATCAGTGGGGCCTTGGCGGTATGGATATCGACTGTTCACTGGTCATATCCAACGGTTCTGAGTTTGCAAGCATTGTAGACGGAAAGGCTAAACTCAACTTCAGGGAACCTGCAGTTCTCGAAGCATTCAACTTCTATCAGAGACTCTGCAAAGAGGGCATCATATTCAACAAGTTCAATTATGAAGCTGAGGAGATACCTTGGGACCTTGCAGCCAACGTATTCAAAGAAGGCAAGATAGCAATGTTCTGGTACCAGTACTGGAAGATAGACGATTTCAGAGACAATATGGCTGATGACTATGGTCTGGTACTGCCTCCGATAGGGCCCAGCAATACAGAGAAGAAATACTACTGCATGATTTCAGGCCATAATTTCCAGACTATCCCGAAGAATGTAAAGAACGTCGAAGACATTGCATTCATCTGGAACAAGTGGACCGAACCGTTCCCGGAGGATCTGGAAGATCCTGACGCCTGGATGGAACCGCATATGAACAACGTACGTGATCAGGAGTCCCTGGAAGTACTCAAGTACATGTACGATAATAACTGCGGCAAGCACGTCGGCCTGTTCGGAGCCGTTCGGCCTGCTGTCGAATTGTGGTGGGGCGGCCAGGACGACCTGCTGAAAGGCGAGAAGACCGTTGCGCAGATAATCGATGAGAAATATGACGCTATCCAGGCAGCACTGGATGACTTCCTTGCCAACAAGTAACAGGGACGGAATTAACAGAAGGTACGCACGGGAAATCAAATCAGGATACGTAAACCAAAGCTTCCGGCGAATAAATAGTTCGCCGGAAGCTTTTTTCTTGACATATATCATTGTTTCTGTTATCATTATTGCGGTAAAACAAAGAAGAAGCCTTCCGCTTCTCACCTTACGGACATGTCCGTCAGGGTCAATAATGATCAGGATCATTATGACGTTGCTTTTTTCAGCGGATCGGAGGCTCTTCTTTCGGTCCGCTTTTTATATGCCGTACCGGATGCAAGGCCGGGGCATTAAAAGACCGCGAAGCGGATTGCGAATTGCTGGGGACCATATTAACACTCGGAGGTGTATAGATATTAGAAAAAGTGATTATATGATCAATGAGGAGATCAGGGACAAGGAAATACGCCTGATCGATTCTGACGGTACCATGCTTGGGATTATGTCAGCGAAGGAAGCCCTGAAAATCGCGACGGAAAAGGACCTGGACCTTGTAAAGATCGCACCGCAGGCTGTACCACCCGTATGCAAGCTCATGGATTACGGGAAGTATATGTTTGAGCTTGCAAAGAAGGAGAAGGAAGCAAGGAAGAACCAGAAAGTCGTCACCATGAAGGAAGTCTGGGTAAAACCGAACATCGAGGATCATGACTTCGCGTTCAAATCAAGGAATGCGGCCAAGTTCCTGAAGGATGGCGACAAGGTGAAGGTCAGCGTTCGGTTCAGGGGAAGAGAACTGAATTATACATCTCTGGGCATGGAAGTGCTCAACAGATTCGCAGAAGCTTTGAAAGACGTTGGAACGGTAGAGAAAAAGCCGAAACTGGAAGGACGCAGCATGGTCATGATTCTGAATCCTAAACAGTAAGGCATTTCATAAGGCATCCGGTCAACGGAAGCTGCCGGATGCGAAACAGAAAACAGGAGGAATGGATATGCCAAAAGTCAAGACACACAGTTCATCCAAGAAAAGGTTTAAAATAACCGGAACAGGCAAAGTAAAGATGAGCCATGCTTTCAGGAGACACAGGCTCGTTTCCAAGGCAAGAAAGGCAAAGAAACACCATAGGCTCGGAGCTTATGCTTCTTCTGCCGATGAAGCCAATATCAAAAGGCTTGTACCGTACAAGTAGGAAGGAGGAAGATCGATATGTCCAGAGTTAAAGGTGCAGTAAGGACTCGCGCAAGACACAAGAAAGTTCTTAAGCTGGCGAAGGGCTATTTCGGCGATAAGAGCAAGCTTTTCAGGATAGCCAATCAGGCTGTGATGAAATCGCTTTCGTATGCATATAGAGACAGGAAGGCCAGAAAGAGAGATTTCAGAAAGCTTTGGATATCAAGGATCAATGCTGCCGCAAGGATGAACGGCATGAGTTACAGCAGGTTCATGAACTGCCTCAAGAAGTCCGGCATCAACCTGAACAGGAAGGTACTTGCCGATATGGCAGTCAATGATGAACAGGCTTTCGCACAGTTGGTCGAAAGCGTAAGGAATGCCTGAATAACGAAATATACGGAAAGGCAAGGATAGGGGGCGTAACCGGCCCTCTATTGTTTTATGAGGAAATAATATTTTCGAGGGGAGAAAATGATAAGGCTTACCAGCAGTCAAAACCCGGTGGTGAAAGAAATCCGGTCGCTCAGGAACAAGAGCGGCAGGAATGAAAGAGGCCTCTATTTTATCGAAGGCGCAAGATTTGTATCTGAAGCTTTGAATGAATATGGCGCAGCCGCCGTTATACGTGATATAAAGTATGTTGCGGTATCTGATTCATTCGTCGGAAGCGGCGGTTACGAAAGCATCGTGAAGCCCTGCCTGGACAGGGGAATAAAGGTTTACAGCCTGACGGACAGCCTCTTCGAATCGGTTTCCGATACGATGAATCCCCAGGGCGTCCTTGCCGTATTGGGCATGAAAAAGGAGAGCCTAAAAGATGCCGCACTCAGGGACGGCATCCTGGTCATCCTTGACGGGATCAGGGATCCCGGGAATATGGGTACTATCATCAGGACAGCGGATGCAGCCGGCTGTGCAGGCATAATCGTTACGGACGGCTGCGTCGACCTGTACAATCCGAAAGTATTGAGGTCAACGATGGGTTCGGTTTTCCATCTGCCTGTCCTGCATTGCCGTAGTACTGCGGAAGCCGTGGATATATGCAGACGGAAGGGTTTCCTGATATGCGCTTCCCATATGGAAGGCTCAGTGAGCATTTATGACGCAGACCTTTCGGGCAATGTCGCCGTTGTGATAGGCAGTGAGGCTGAAGGTGTCTGTGATGAGGTCCTGAGAAATTCGGACATGCTGATCAGGATACCGATGACGGGCAGGGCGGAATCCCTCAATGCCGCTGTCGCGGCGGCTATTATAATATATGAGGCTGTCAGGCAGAAGTCATATACAGAAATGAAAGAAAGAGCCATGTTTAAGACCGGCGTATAAACTGCATAAGAGATGCGCCATGCCTCGGCGCTGCAGGAAACTGGCGGAAGATCGAAGTATGAATTGCCGGACAATTGACTTAAAACAAATTTTCTAAGCTCAATTTTTCACGTTCGGGTATGTGGGTCACGAGTCTTCTGAGAGCTGCAGCTTCAGAAAGGGCGGAGACGGAATCTTTCGCTTCCAGCATTGCTTCCAGCTTTGCTATCGTAATATCTATATTATCGATTTCTTCATGGTCGATCAATGCTGACCATGTTTTTTTTATGTCCATCCAGTCATTTTTGATACGGTCCAGAGCTTCCGAAGCATTTCCCCAGTTGCCGGCATTTATGCTGTTCTGAACCGATCCTATGTTCTTTTCCAGTTTTTCAGAATCATCACGGATCAGATCCAGCGCGAAAAAGCCGGATAGTATGATAAATGCAGTGATGACGATCAACAGCACGATTATCCTTATCGTTATGCCGTATTTCATTTGGTTTTCTCAACTCCTTTTTCACGGGGCTGGAAAAATACCTGCTGAGTTGCGGTGTCCATGCAGGCGTAGAATATATCGTCCGGCCCCGAAAAATTGTTCATATGAAGCTGGGACTGGAGCCATTTCCTGTCCTTGCCGGCGATCTTCAGGTTCTCGCTCATTATGCGGCCGTCGATTATCAAATCAACAATAATACCTTCAGCTTGTGCCTGTATGTTCATATCGCCGGGCGTCAGCGGCTTTTTCTGCGGTTTTGGGATAACGCTGAGCTGTCCGTTGGTTTCGAGTATCGCATATTCAACATCGGAGATATTGGGGCAGTTGTTTATCCGAAGCTGTTCGAGAAGGTCGTGGAGTGTGTACAGTTCATTCCTGAGTGCGTCCTCGCGTATTTTGCCGTTTTCTATGAGTACTGTCCGCTTTCCGCAGATCAAAGACCTGAACCTGATGCTTTTGATCGATAAAAATGAAATAAGCAGTTGTATCGCCAGCAGTGTCAGTATCGGTATTATGCCGTTGACGAGTGGGATCCCGGTGTTCTGCATAGGAACAGCGGCAAGCTCCGAGATCATTATCGCTATGACCAGTTCAAAAGGCTGAAGCTGCCCGATCTGCCTTTTGCCCATGATCCTCATGACTATTACCACAAGTATATACAATACAAGTGCGCGTACGAATACTACCAGCATTTTTCAACCTCCTGACCACATCGGTTATTGTCTGCAATGCCTCACATGGTTATGCGCTGTGATGATACCGATGCGTAATGCATAATTTATCTGTCTGAATATTTTGCTTCCGGTTGTGCAAGCTATGAGCGAGTAAAAAACTGAAGGAGGGTTGGGATACATGTCACTGACAACAAAGGAACTGATGCTGCTCCAGGACAACATCAAAATGGCGGAGAACTCGATTAAATTCATGCAGGCGTGTGCCGAGAGCGCCTCTGACGCTCAGGTAAAAGGGCTGTGCCAGAGCCTTGTCAGAGAGCACCAGCAGGATATGCAGACACTTATCAGACACATAACCAACACGCAGATGCAATAAGGAGGGATATGCAATGGCACAGTTGAGCGATAAGGAGATAATGTACACTCTTTTGAATGAGCATAAGCTCTGCGCATCATCACTGACGAACCTGATACTTGAGAGCAGCAACCAGGCTTTGCGCAATGATGCGGCTGGCATCCTGAACAGGACTTTCCAGCATCAGAAAACCATATTCGACATCATGGCGCAGAAAGGCTGGTACACGGTCCAGCAGGCAAGCCAGCAGGATATTTACAACGCCAGGAATGAAACAGAAAAAATCCAGAGTACTATCGGGCAAATATGATATTTGCCCGGGTATAACACAACCGTCCGGTAAATTTGCAGATGCAGGAAATATTACGGGATAGGCTGCGTATGTTTGAGAACATAGCGTATACCGAAATCATCTTGCGGATATCATGATGGAGCCGCTCCGGACAATAAAAAGGGAAGCCGTACCAGTGTGCGGTTTCCCTTTTGGTTATCTCAATCGTTCCGGCTGCTTACCGGCTGTTCGTAAAGCAGCGGCTGACTCTGCCAGCCGGGATTGTCACTTTTTGTTGATATCGTAATTGCTTCCGGTGTACGATTCAAAGACCTTCTTGACGATGTTGCCGCCTATTTTGCCTGCATCTCTTGCAGAGATGTCCCCGTTATAGCCCTGTTTCAGGTTTACTCCCACCTGGCTTGCGATCTCGTACTTCAACTGGTCGAAAGATGTCCTGCTGTTGCTTCTGCTTGTATTGTTTGCCATATGATCACCTCCTCAGTAACTAGTCTGCCAAATCGGGAGGTGATTATGACTTGTAAGATATGGCTGTTACAGTTTTTTGATCTCGCCGTCTTTAAGATAGAACGTCTGCGGCATCGCCTGGGGTTCGGCGTCTGCATACATATCTCCAAGTATTATGTAACTGTTGGGGTATATTCGTTTAGTAATTGAAATCTCACCGTCGCCCTTCTTATTAAGGTACATGGCTATCAGCTTTCGCTCTTCTTCGAGAGTTCTCAGTTCTTCTCTTAGTCTTGCAAGTTTTTCAGATAAATAGCTCGTTTCGGACGGATGTGATTTCAGTTTCTGCAGTTCAAGCTTTTTACTGCTGATTTCAAGGAACAGTTCATCGAGCCTTCTTACCAGTGCCTGCCTGTTGAAACCGGTAACTTCAAGCACGGTTTTCCTTTCGATCTCAGAACCGCATACAGGTACTGATATGTAAACTTCTGCCCTGATATTCCCGCCTATGACCTGACCGTTGAATGAATCGAACAGCACGCCTTTTGCCACGATCTCGCTGTTGATGCAGTAATAACCTATGTGAGCTTCACCTCCGCAGACTATCCTGGCGTTGTCGGCGAATTTCACGTAAACGTTCTTTCCGGCTATGATCTCGACCCTGTTTTTCGAAGATACGCCTCCCTTGATATAAATGCTGCCGTTCGTACTGGTAATGCTTTTTACATTGCCAAGGCCGTATGGACTGTTGATTTCTATGTCATTTGTCGCTTCGACAGAATACCCGTCATTGATGGTGCCATGTATCGTGACATACCCGTCGAACTTGATGTTTCCTGTGGCTACACCCGCGTCGCCGTTGATTTCCAGGTGGTTCGATACGCTGATCCTTCCGTCTTCATAGTTGACGGCGCCGTTGATCCTGGATACCAGTACCGTCTTACCCGGCGTCTGCAATTCTTCCACAGTCCTTTTATCATAGAGCAGTGGTGCTGTTTTCCCTTTTACCGGCTCGATAACTTCACCCTTTACGTTTTTGCCGGGAGTGCCTTCCGTGGCTTCTATACGTTCGCCCAGCCAGTCGCCGGGCTTGACCCTGTTTATGAGCTTCATTTCGTAAAAATCCACTTTTCCGCCTTCGGCGACCTGTGGCTTGGCTTCAGCCAGTTCATACATCTTTATGACCGCATCTTTCCCGTCTTCAGCGGGGATGCCGCGGGCTGCCGTATATGGACGGAAAGGCTCAAGTTCGCCGTACAGGAAATCGAGGTTTATACCGAACACGACTCCGTTTTGCTTTAGCAGGGATTCTACGGCGACCCTGAGGTTGTCCGCGGGTATCCGGGACAGTTCTTCTTTTGTCATATAAAACGTGATGGTTGCGGTAAGCACATCGGGGAAAATTTCTAATTGGATCCTGTTCCTGAACTCACCGATTTTTTTAGGACCTGCGGGTGCCGCGAGCAGCAGGCTGCGCAGCGTATCCATGTTTGTGACGGTCACCTGGGGGTGTTTTTCCAGAACGGGGAACAGCTGTTCCACACTGAAACCTTTTTTATATGTTTCAGCGAGGACATCGTTATTTGATGTAAAGATCTTTATATATTCGTCGCTGTATATTACATTTCCGTCCATATACTCACCTCCTTTGCTAATGATGATGGTCCTGCGGCAGTATTGAGATGCCGCTGCCGTTATCCCGGAATGCTGCTTCGCTGATCCTGAAACACCGCTTGACCGATCCATGAATGACGTCTCGTTTCATGGATCATGCAGTGTTTTTCATAGGATTTCCTGTGTTTCAAATTATTACTTTACAATATATTTATACCCAATTTCTGACCTTTTCATATAATATATCGGATAATTCGATATCGATAGTTAACATAATTGATGACATAAATATTCATTTCTCGTCTCATATTATTCTTGTGTAACTTTTTCAGTCATGAGCATCAGTAACGATTAACCATGGAGATGATGGAACTGGGATACCGCAGGATAATGCTATGTTTTGTGGCAATAGTCTATATACTGACAACAGGGTTTGCCTTATTGCCGATGGAACATGGGGCATATGGCAATGTTGGATCTGCATCGGGTACCGACACAAGGGCAAGCTCGAAAACGTCGGTACATGACGGCGACATATCTGGGCAGGGGAAGAAAAGCAGGGTTTTACGCAGCATTGACAGGGCTTCATCTGACGATGCCAGGGTGTTTCCTGCTGCCGGCGGGATACTGGATGTTACGGTTACAACCGGCGAAACGGATCCTGACATAGAGCCGCCGTCAATAAACGCAATGGCCGCGGTCGTTGTCGAGGAGTCGACGGGAAGGATACTGTATGAAAAGAATGCGCTCCAGAAGCGCTCAATAGCGAGTACTACGAAGATAATGACCGCCCTGGTCGCATTGGAAAACGCTAATGTCGAGGATGTCGTCACCGTAAGCAAAAGAGCGGCAAGCATAGGCGGATCTGTAGCCGGTTTGAGATATGGAGAAAAGTATACGCTGAGAGAGCTTCTGCATGCACTGCTCATTGTTTCGGCCAACGATGCGGCAATTGCGATAGCCGAGCATGTAGGCGGTTCAGTGGAGGAATTTGCCGGTATGATGAATAAGAGAGCAAAATCTCTGGGAGCAGTCAATTCGAATTTCGTTACACCTCACGGCCTTGACACGGAGAATCAGTATTCGACGGCATACGATGTGGCGCTTATAACGATTGAAGCCCTCAAGCAGCCTTTGTTCCGTGAGATAGTATCTACTGTGAGTTCATATATTCCTGGACATAACCTTCACAATACCAATGAGCTTCTTGGGACATATCCGGGAGCCGACGGAGTCAAGACGGGATACACGGGCAAAGCGGGCAGATGCCTGGTCACGACGGCGAAAAGGAACGGCATGAGGCTTATTTCAGTTGTACTGGGCTCCCCCACAAGGAGTGCGCGGGCGGAGGCTTCAAGAAAACTGCTGGACTATGGGTTCGAAAACTACAGGATGTACAGGCTGATGAGCAAGGGTGACGTTTATGCGAAGATACCTGTTTACAGGGGCGTAACAGAGTATGTCGAACTGAAGGCGGACAGGGATATCGTACTGCCGCTGAACCGCAAAGAGGCCGAATCACTGGAAGTGAAGGAGCATGTTCCGGATGTGGTCGGTGCGCCTGTATATGCCGGGTCGGTATCAGGATATGTCGAGTTCGTGCTGGATGGCAGGGTGCTGGCGCAAAACGTGCTCAAAGCCGGCGAAGATATACGGAAAACAAATTACCTGGATTACTTTGAACTGATTTTCAGGACCTGGGGAAGGATGATCCGGGAGGGAATATTCGCAAGCCTTTGAGCCATACAGGGAACCGGCCGCCTTTGGGGACAGTTCTCAACTTTTTGAAATATGGATCGCTTCTCAGCTGTTTGCATATGGGGACGGTTCTCAAATTTCAGCAGACGGAAACGTTTCCCGGCACCCGATGTCGGGGACGTTTCCCTGATGGCCGGTAATGGGAACGTTTCCCGGTGAACGGAAAAACTGACGATGGCGTATTTCTGCATAAAGGTGCGGAAACACTGTGCTTTTATCCAGCCAATTTTTCGCGGCCAGGCCATAGGGCACTATAAATTTTTTCATGTCGACATCTGATTATTTCCAAAATTCTTCCAATTTCCTATATTATGGTGTATTATATTCATGCATGTTATATTATGGCAGAACAGGACGATATTAACATAATCAGATGTTTACTGTCTTGACTTTGCAGTGTGACAGGCATGTCCGCGAATTCGGCGCACAATCTGTTATGCAGCATGATCTCGGGACTTCGAGACAGGAACACAATACCTGGTGCAAAACCGGCTGGGTGCGGTTAAATGCAGGAGATGCCCGTTCAAATGAAACAAGCGAGTCAGGCTGCCGGTAAGACAAGCAGTTGAGGTCGGTTATGAGGAAAATTTACGATACATCCGAAGAAAAGGGCAGTATTACGGTGGAAGCCTCGATCATAATACCTCTGGTGATCCTGAGCATAGCTGCAGCGATATATATCGGGATGCTGCTTTATCAGAAAGCTTTGCTCCAGTCAGCAGCCGGAGCAGCTGCGGAAGCCGGCGCGGCAGTATGGGCAGAAGGCACTGATGCGCTTGAGTCATACAGACCCGACCGTGGCATGGAAAGCTTCAGGCTTTACAGGAGGATCTACGACAGGGGCGCGGAGGACAGGTTAAGAAAAATTGAGGAATACGCCCTGTCACTGGCATCCCGTAATGAACTGGTCAAATCAGAAGGCAGCGAAACTGAAGCGGTCCTCAGGGACAATATCATATGCAGGAAGCTGGAAGTAACCATAACCAAGTATTACCGCATACCCCTGGGCAGATTCGTGAAGATATTCGGAGGCAGCGATAAAGTGAGGATCACGGCAAAGGCTGTTTCAACCGTCAGTGAGCCCGCAGAACTGATCCGTACGACAGACTTCATTATCGATCTCGAGAAAAAGCTGGAAGACAGATACCCTGGACTGAAAAAAGCCGGCGAAAAAACGAGGGAGACAATGAACGAACTGAAGGAAAGGATTGAGCGCTTTGCCGACTGAAGAGAGACGGCAGGACAGACGAGCGGAAGAATTGCAGAAATATGTAAGTTTTTTGCATTGTGAGGGTGTAAATTGAAAAGGAGCGTATCGGGCCAAACAACTGTTTTTTCTGCGATAATAATGGTTGCTGTACTGGTATTGGCAGGCTTGCTGGTCGATGCGGCCAGGATCAGCCTGGGGCGCATCATGGTTAAACGGTCTGTCGAAATGGCCGCGAATTCACTGCTTGCGGAGTACAGCAGCAAACTCAAGGATGATTATGGCCTGTTTGCAATGCCTGTTTCTGATAAATATGAGTTGCAGGACAGGTTCCAGGAATACCTTTCATGCAATCTGGGCATACCCTGCGATGATGAGCATTATTACGGGAATGCCGACCTTTTCGGGTTCAGGATCGAAAGGGTGGACGTGACTCCTGTTTATAACCTGAGCGAAAACAGCATAACGAAAAAGCAAATACTGGAATATATGAAGTACCGTGCACCGACAGAGCTTGTCGAGGACTTTCTGGATAAACTGACCGCGATGAAGGACCTTGGCAGGATGTCGGAAGCATACAGGCAGAAGGTCGGTATAGACAAGCTGCTTGGCAGCATGGATAAATCCCAGCAAAAACTCAAAAAACATATCGATGGACTTGGCGGCAGTGCAGACAAGTTCGTCAACGGTTTCAACAGCGGCGGCAGCTGGGTATCGGCCTTCAATGAGTTCAACTCGCAGACCGATGTCCTCTCAGCCATAGAAAGCAGCCTTGGATCATTGGAAAGCAGTATCGACAGCCTGGAAAAACAGCTGGACGATATGGGAATCAAAACGGGAAGCGATGTGGATCAGCCCCAGGACAGCACTTCCGGCCATACCGACAGCAGAAATGAGATCAAACAGCAGATTGCCGGACTGAAGGAAGAAAGGGAACAATTGGGCAAAGTCAGGGCAGATACCATAAACAGGCTGAATGATCTTTGGGATATGATAAGAAATCCTTTGACATCAGATTACCTCAATGCGAACAGGGCTGCGATGGACGAGGTATCCAAAATAGCGCAGAAAGGCGAAAAGGCACAGGCTGCGATAGCCAGGCTCGAGGAGTTCCTTAATGACAGTTTCTCAGGCGGAGAAGGAACATTTTCGCAGGGATTCAGAGACCAGTTGAGCACAGAACTTGCAGAAATGAAGGAAATCATACTCGAAGGCCAAAAGGCAGGAATGATGATCGAACAAATAAGCGGCAATATTTCCACTCTTGAGAAAATCATCGGTGAAATGGACGAGATACGGAAAAACTGCGGAGGCAGCCTTCCTGCCGACGGATTGCCGGCGCGGCTGATCGACATGATCGGCAGTTATACAAACATCGATTACGATTATTCAAGGCCGGAAAAAGGGGATAAGAAGGACGATCCAAGGAAAGGAAAGGCTGACGAGGTAAAGAGGTTCATTTCCGGGGAATTGCTTAACGATGTGAATTACGAAACGGCAGGTTATGATAAAGAAAGCCTGCCTTCGCATAAAAAGGCTGTGACCGAAAATTTTGACGAAAGGGACATGGAATTCATCGGTTACTCTGCTGCATCGGCAAGCACAGCCGAAAGCGTTCAGACTGTCGTCTCGTATAAAGGCGATTTTGGCAATGTGGGCGATGACGCTGACCTTTATAATGAGGAAAGCGAGTTCCAGGAAAATGCCCTTGGTTTCATTTCAGGTATCGGGAGCCTTGTTTCAGATCAGGCCGCCGCATTAAGGGACAGCATTTACATAAATGAGTATATAATGGGCACTTTCAAAAACTCGGTGCCGTCACTGGTGAACGGTACTGAGACGGTCAGGGATACCAACCTGCATGGCGATGAAAAGGAAAAAACAGAGACCTTTTACGACAGTGAAGTCGAATATATACTCCACGGCCAGCCTTCACAGAAACTGAACAACATGATGACAAGAGGGGAGTTACTGCTGGTCAGGTTCGGACTCAATACACTGCATGTCTATACAGATCCCGCAAAAAGGACAAAGGCGGCGACCATAGCGTCAGCCGCTGCCGGCTGGTGGACGGGAGGCGCCGGTATACCGCTGATCTCTAACCTTATAATGGCCGGATGGAGCCTTGGAGAATCGGTCATAGATGTAACTGACCTGTTGGAGGGCAGATCAGTGCCGATCTACAAAATGAAGGGTGACTGGCGGCTCGATATAGGTATCGCTTCGGAGGCGGGCCCGAAGACCGACCGCAGGCTGTATTTCAATTACCATGACTACCTGCGGCTTTTCCTGCTTACGGTAAGTGATGATACAAAACTCAGCAGGATAGAAGACCTGATCCAGTTGAATATTTGCAATGCAATGGGAAGCGATGATTTCAGGATGTCTGAATGCCATACCTGTGTCCGGATCGAGGCTGAGGTGTCGATGAAATACCTGTTCATAACGCAGCCATTTATCCGAAATGAGTTAAAAACCGGTGACGGGAGATACATTTACAAAGTGCTTTTATATGAGGGATACTGATCATTCTTTTCGTAATGCGGAAATGCCCTCGCATAAAGCTTAAGACGGCTGACAGGATACCTTTTTTGCAAATGTGGAAGGAAAGCAACTGATATGCACAGGAAAACAGTTCTGAGCAAGACAAGTGTTTCAAAAGGAGCAGTGACCCTGGAAGCGGCAATAGTGCTTCCTGTGGTGCTGTGTGCGTTTTTCTCGGTTGTTTTCATTTTAAGGGCAGCCTATACGTACAGCCTTATACAGCATGCACTTTCAGAAACGGCTTTGGAAATGGCGTCTTCAGGTTATATATATCATATCAGCGGGATACGGGATCTGCATGATACGGTAAGAGACACGATAAATGACAGGACAGAACTCATGGAGGATCAGGCCGGAAGCGTTGCCGATGCCTTTGGATATCTGTTCGGAAGCGGCGCGGATTCGCTTTTAAATACCGGCGGAGATCCTGCAGGTCCGGGTTTGGAAGATGTGGAAGAGAATTTCAGCAGGATTTTTGACTATACAAAAGATATTGCAGCAGATCCTCTTGATGAGATAAAGACTGTAGTCTGCTGCATTGCCGGCGGAGCTTTCGATGATATGAAGACGCAGCTTTTTATTCCGATAGCCAGACTGTATATGAAAAAGTACCTGGTAACGGACGATATGACCGATGTGGAGGAAAGACTGCGTTCCCTCAATGTGGTCGGCGGATTCAGCGGGCTTGACTTCAGTGAATCATCCTTCCTTTCGGACAGGAACGAGGATATAGATATCGTTGTCAGGTACAGGATCAGGCTGCCGCTGCCGATA
>DAOSCC010000010.1:0-22608 GCA_035361135.1 Clostridiales bacterium
ACCAAAACGGCTCGTTTTCCGGGCACACCCTCAACGCGTTGGTTTCAAACAGCCAGTTTATCAGTTTCTCATTTGACATTTCAGGATCCTCCGATATATGGATTATAAATCAACCGTTTTTCAATCAGGATAATGACGCCGACAAGTCATTCCGTGGAACCTGTTGAATGACCATCTCGGCTTTGCCCCCGGTCCTTGCGCTCCTTGCTTTTTCTTAGATATTCCTCCCACCAGTCCTGGTTGACTATCGTCCCAAGGTCTTTGCCAAGATGGCTTGAATCGCCTTCGGTCACTATCGTAAAAACCCCGTCTTCATAGTCGATGACAGTTA
This sequence comes from Clostridiales bacterium, assembly GCA_035361135.1. Classification (GTDB taxonomy): domain Bacteria; phylum Bacillota; class Clostridia; order Acetivibrionales; family DTU013; genus DTU013. The sequence continues at coordinate 332 of DAOSCC010000010.1, forward strand.
TCGCCGTATTGTCGCACCACTCCACGTTCACCATCTCTTCCAGTGTGCAGCTTCTGAAATGGCATAGCATCGCCCGGATCGCCGTGCCATGTGTCACGATGCATATGTTTTTTCCTTCGTTCGCTTTGATGATAGACATTACTTCGCCCAAAAGACGTTCCTGGAACTCTTCCATTGACTCACCGTTGGGCATTTTGAGCTTGTGAGGCCGGTTTTCCCATGCTTCGTACTCATCGGGCCATCGCTGTTCAAGCTCGCTCCACGCCACATCTTCCCAGTCTCCTCCGTTTATTTCCCTCAGGTTCTCAGATGTTATGACCGAAAGACCCTTGATATCAGCAATGTATCTGGCTGTCTGGACAGCCCTCTGGAGGCTGCTCGAACAGATGACGTCGATGTCGACGGCCTTCAGCCTTTCGGCCACTCTCTCGGCCTGAAGATGGCCCTTTTCGGTAAGGCCGGAATTTGTCCATCCGTGGAACCGCCTGATTTTGTTGCCTAAAGCTTCAGCATGCCTGACGAATATCAGCCGGGTCTTCAAAGTATCACCTCGCAGTTCAGGCATTCAGTACCAGTTTGCCGGTGATATCGGCAACACTGTTGAAACCGTGCCTCCTCATATATTGTTCTATTCCTTCACATACCTTTATGCAGGCATCAGGATAAACCAGGTTCGCAGTCCCCACCATAACTGCGGAAGCGCCTGCGAGCATGAACTCGACCGCATCGTTTCCGTTGAAGATGCCTCCCATCCCAATGACCGGTATCTTAACGGTTTTATAAACCTCATGCACCATCCTGACTGCTATCGGCTTAACTGCCGGTCCTGAAAGCCCGCCGGTGTTGTTGGCGAGTACAGGTCTTCTCGTTTCGATATCTACCGCCATGCCAAGCAACGTATTTATCAGTGAGACCGCATCTGCACCCGCGGCCTCCGCTGCTGCTGCGATACCGGATATGCTGGTGACGTTCGGCGTCAGTTTCACGATAAGCGGTTTCCGGCAATGTTTCCTCACCTGTGAAGTTATCTCGTATATACCCTCGGGTGTATTCCCGAAAGCGACACAACCCGCTTTCACATTGGGACATGACACGTTTAGCTCGATCGCATCGATGTCCGCATCCGATAGTATCTCCGACATCTCGCAGTATTCTTCAATAGTATTGCCTGCTATATTTGCTATGATGGCTGCCGAATACTGCCGGAGGAACCTTATCTCATTTTCAATGAAATACCTGACGCCCGGGTTCTGCAGGCCAACGCTGTTCAGCATTCCTGCGGGCGTTTCCGCGACCCTTGGGGGTTTATTTCCTTCCCTCGGTCTTAGTGTCAGTCCCTTCACACTTATGCCGCCGATTTTGTTCAGGTCCGCATAGTCTGCATGCTCACGTCCGAAACCGAACGTGCCCGATGCCGCTATGACAGGATTCTTCAGCCTTATACCGCATATATCGACTGAAAGGTCTATATCGCTCATCATATCCTCCGTTCCTATACTGTTATCATATCAAAAACCCGTATCTATTGCATACGGGTCTTATTCAAATATCACATCCTCGCTGTCGAACACAGGACCGTCCTTGCAAACACGGACATACTGCCAGCCTCCGCCGTCCGTAGTTACTTTGCATGCGCATGCCAGGCATGCGCCGAATCCGCATCCCATTCTCTGTTCCATGGATATCTGGCACCTGACACGATATTCGCCCGCGATGGCAGCCACTGTCCTGAGCATTGGATTTGGTCCGCATGCATATATCATATCGAATTCTCCCGGTAAAATGTCTCTTTCGAGTATATCCGTAACAAATCCCTTTATTCCGCAACTCCCGTCTTCAGTGGCTGTTTCGAGTGAACTGGATCTCTTTCTGAACTCGTCGAGAAGCATTATGTTTTCTGAAGATCGAAAACCCAGGTATGACCTTTTCACAATTGCTTTGCTCTCATCAAGCAGGAAAAGCAGCGGGAATATCCCGATACCTCCGCCCACTACGGCTATCCGGCGATAGGAGATATTCAGGTCGAAGCCCCTGCCGAGCGGACCGAGAATATCCAGGGAATCACCGATTTTTTTCCCTGCCAGTATTTCCGTGCCTGAACCCTTTACCTGGAAAAATATATCGAATTCACCTTTTTCCCTGTCTACCGAGCATATGCTGACCGGGCGCCTCAGCAGCGCCTGTGTTCCTTCGCAGCATTTTATGTTGACAAACTGTCCCGGGACGGCATTGGCTGAAACGTATTCAGAAGCCACCGTCATGCGGTAAATGTTTTCTGCCGCTTTCTCCACATTGGTAATCGTTTCTCTGAGCAACCTTGACATCTGAATCCTCCCTGGCTTTTGTACTTTTTTGAGCACCGGTCATATAACGGTCTGAGTCCGGTCAGCTGAACCCACTAAGGTCGATAACATCCGGACTTATTCCCTGCTGTTTCATGCGGATGCAGCTAAGCACAGCCCTTGCAGTATCCAGTGACGTCAGGCACGGTATCGACATCTCCACGGCTTTCCGCCGTATCTTGAATCCATCGCGTTCCGGCTGTCTTCCCCTTGTAGGAGTATTTATCACAAGGTTTATCTTTCCTGATGCTATAAGATCCAGCAGATCGGGAGAGCCTTCCCCTATCTTCTTTACTGCATTTGTCGCAATACCATGCATATTGAGCATCCTTGCAGTGTTTCCTGTTGCCCAGAGTGTGAACCCAAGCTTTTCGAACTGTTCCGCGATTCCGGGCAGTTCAGTCTTGTCCGAATCCCTGACTGTCATCAGGATGCCTCCCCCCGGCGAAGGCAGCTTCATACCTGTAGCCATGATGCCCTTATAAAGGGCTTCGTGGAAATTACGTCCTATGCCAAGCACTTCTCCCGTTGATTTCATTTCAGGACCCAGGCTCACGTCCACATCATGGAGTTTCTCGAAGGAGAACACTGGCACTTTTATGGCAACATGATCCATGGTCCTGTACAGTCCTGTCCCGTATCCGAAATCTTTCAGTTTCCTGCCGGTCATCACCTTCGTCGCCACATTCACCATCGGTATGCCGGTGACCTTGCTGATGTAAGGCACAGTCCTGCTCGACCTTGGATTTACTTCAATAACATATATTTCATCATTGTACAGCACATACTGGATATTGATCATGCCGACTACATTCAGCGCTTTTGCCAGCTTCTCCGTATAATCCACGATCTTGTCGATCACAGGGCGTCCCAGCGAAAGAGCCGGATATACGGAAATGCTGTCGCCCGAGTGTACGCCTGCACGTTCCAGGTGCTCCATTATACCTGGGATAAGTATGTCTTCGCCGTCGGAAATGGCATCGACTTCTATCTCTTTGCCCATCAGGTACTTGTCGATCAGGATGGGGTGCTCCTGCTTAACCCTGTTGATGATCTCCATAAACTCGATGATGTCATTGTCGTTATATGCTATCTCCATCCCCTGTCCGCCGAGGACGTAAGACGGACGGACCAGCACCGGGTAGATGAGCTCATTCGCGGCAGCCAGCGCTTCTTCAAGAGTAAAGACTGTCTTTCCTCTCGGTCTCGGTATGCCGAGTTTTTCAAGAATCTTGTCGAATCTTTCCCTGTCCTCGGCCGCGTCCACATCTTCAGCCTGTGTACCGAATATCCTTACGCCAAGTCTGCTCAGCTTATTGACAAGCTTGATGGCTGTCTGACCACCGAACTGTACGATCACTCCTTCTGGTTTTTCATGTTCGATTATGTTCATGACGTCTTCAATGGTCAGCGGTTCGAAATACAGCCTGTCCGCGGTATCGAAATCCGTGCTGACCGTTTCCGGGTTGTTGTTTGCTATGATCGTCTCATATCCCTGCTCTTTCAGCGCCCATACCGAATGCACCGAGCAATAGTCGAACTCTATGCCCTGGCCTATCCGGATAGGCCCCGAACCTATGACAAGTATTTTCTTATTTCCGGAACTTGCTGTTTTGCCGCATTGACGATAAGTGGAGTAATAGTAGGGCGATACCGTATCGAAACGTTCAGTGCAGGTATCAACAGATTTGAAGGATGCATTTATCCCGTTTTCATTTCTTAGCCTTGTGATGTCTTCAAGACTGCAGCCTGCATAACCGGCTATTGTTTCGTCCGTGAAGCCCATCTCCTTCGCCCTGCGTACGATATCAGCATCAAGAGTTGCTTTTGTCCGTGTTTTTAGGGATTCCTCCATCCTGACGATGTTCGATATTTTATCCAGGAACCATTGATCGATTTTGGTTTTTTCATATATAAGTTCGGCCGAAATTCCTCTTCTCAGCGCTTCTGCTATTATGAACAGCCTTTCGTCATCTGCGTTAGCAAGTTTATCTTCGATCTCTTCGGTTCGATATTTCACGAATATCTTCTGCTCCAACGTAGATATCCCAAGTTCAAGCGACCTTACAGCCTTCATCAGGGCTCCCTCAAATGAGTCGCCTATGGCCATGACCTCACCGGTCGCCTTCATCTGTGTGCCAAGTGTCCTGTCTGCCCTTACAAATTTATCAAAGGGCCATTTGGGTATCTTCAGCACCACGTAATCCAGGACAGGCTCAAAGGACTTGAGAGTCTTTCCTGTTGTTCTGTTTCCTATCTCATCGAGCGTATATCCTATTGCGATCTTTGTTGCGACCCTTGCGATGGGATATCCGGACGCTTTCGAAGCAAGGGCCGATGAGCGGCTCACTCTCGGATTGACTTCGATCACCGCGTATTCCTTGCCTGTTGGATGCAACGCAAACTGAACATTGCATCCTCCTTCGATCTCAAGTGTATTTATGATCTTTATCGCTGCATCATGCAGCATCCTGTATTCTTCTTCCGAAAGCGTCTGGCAGGGCGCAACCACTATACTGTCGCCTGTATGCACACCGACCGGGTCCACGTTCTCCATACCGCAGATGATTGCTGCATTACCTTTTGCGTCTCTCATTACTTCGAATTCTATTTCCTTCCAGCCGGAAATACATCTTTCTATCAATACCTGGCCGACACGGCTGAGCCTCAGGCCATTCGAGGCGATCGCGGCAAGCTGATCGCTGTCATCGGCAATACCGCCCCCGGTTCCACCAAGGGTATATGCAGGCCTCACTATGACCGGATATCCGATCTCATCCGCAAAGTCCAGCGCGTCTTCCGTTGACGTCACGACTTTGCTTGCAACGCACGGTTCTCCGATAGATTCCATCGCATCCTTGAATGCCTGCCTGTCTTCAGCCATTTTTATCGCTTTCGTCGCAGTTCCGAGCAGCTTTACTCCCATTTTTTCCAGAAAACCGGATTCTGAAAGTTCCATGGCCAGATTCAGGCCTGTCTGGCCTCCCAGTGTCGGAAGCATACTGTCTGGTCTTTCCTTTGTGATGATCTTCTTCAGCGTTTCAGCATCCAGGGGCTCTATATATACTTTATCCGCCATGTTCGTATCGGTCATTATAGTTGCCGGATTGCTGTTCACAAGTACGACTTCCAGGCCTTCTTCCCTCAGGGCCCGGCATGCCTGGGTGCCTGCATAGTCGAATTCGGCAGCCTGGCCGATGACTATCGGTCCAGAACCTATTACCAGGACTTTGTTGATATCATTACGTCGTGACATGCTTATCTCCTTTCATCCGTCTTTGAATATCTGTCGGTCTGAACTTCATGTACCGGTCTCCCGTCATCGTGTAACAGGAAGGTTCCACCGATTCCGCGTCCCTGATACTTCCTTGTTTGTTTTATCGCTGTTGACCTTTTCTTTCTTCAAGTGCCCTGCGGATGTCTTCCCGCATCCTGACGGCCTCTTCCCTGGCCGCATGATCGAATCCGCTTTCTCCGTATTTCTCCAGCCATGCTTCAGATTTCCATGCGCACATGATGCTCCTGGACGCATTCACTATGGCGCCAAGTCCGTCGTCGTTGAAGGCGCAGGCTGCGTCGCGGGCTGTGCCGCCCTGGGCGCCGTATCCTGGTACGAGGAAGTATGACCTTTTCATTATCTTTCTCAGGACACAAGCCTGTTCGGGATACGTGGCGCCAACCACGGCTCCTATGCTGCTGTAGCCGTTCTCACCCATGGCTGCCATACTCCATTCGTCGACCAGTCCTGCAACTTTTTCGTAAACGTGTTTTCCGTCCATGGTTATAAGGTCCTGTATCTGTCCGGACGATTTATTTGACGTTTTCACAAGCACGAATATGCCTTTGCCTGAAGCGGCGCATTCATCGATGAACGGCTGAACGCCGTCGATGCCGAGGTAAGGGTTGACGGTCAGCGCGTCCGTATCGAAAGCAGACAGCGCAGCATCATCTATTTCCGTCTTTCCAAGATATGCGTCCGAATATGCCCGGGCTGTCGAGCCTATATCGTTGCGTTTTCCGTCAGCGATGACAATCATGCCCCGCGTCCTGGCGTACCTGCAGGTCTCGGCGAACGCCCTGATCCCGTCGACGCCGTACATTTCATAATAGGCAAGCTGCGGCTTCACAGCGGGCACGATATCGCAGAGGGCATCTATCAGCCTTTTATTGAACTCCAGGATCGCCTCCGCTGCGCCGGCGAATCCTTTCCCATGTTCGCTGAAAGCCTTTTCCCTGATACATGACGGTATATACTCCAGTTTCGGATCAAGGCCTGCCACGGCCGGGTTCCCATATTTCCTTATGGCTGCGATCAGTCTGTCGATAAACATTCCTGCAACTCCTCTACAGCAAAATATTCTCGCTAACGACCGGTTTGCCGTTCACGATCGTGCCCCAGACCAGTCCGTAAAGCTCCATGCCTCCGAATGGTGAATTTTTTGACCTGGATTCGAACTTTTCCGGATCGACCGTAAATTTTGCATCTATATCTACGATCGTTATGTCGGCAGTACTTCCCGGCTCCAGTGTGCCTTTGCTTATCCCCAGAAGCTTTGCCGGGTTCAGGCTCATTTTTTCAACCAGCTTTCCCATCGTGATGATACCGGGTCTTACCAGTTTAGTGACGGCAAGGGGCAGTGCGGTCTCGAAACCCACCATGCCGTTTGCGGCAATGCTGAACTCAACTCTTTTTTCATCGATATGGTGAGGTGCATGGTCTGTTGCTATGATGTCGATCGTGTCATCAGCAATGCCTTCTATGATGGCCTGCACATCCTTGGTGGTCCTGAGCGGCGGGTTGACCTTTGCATTGGTGTCATAACCCATGCAGGCCTCTTCAGTCAGTGAGAAATAATGCGGACATGTTTCACATGTCACCTTTACACCGCGTTTCTTTGCATTCCTGATGAGTTCCACCGACAGTGCGGTACTGACGTGTGCTATATGTATCGGTATATCCAGGTATTCGGAAAGGATCAATTCACGGGCTACCATGGTCTCTTCAGCGGCAGCGGGTATGCCTTTCAGCCCCAGCATTGTCGATGTGTAGCCTTCGTTCATCACCCCGTCTTCAGCCATATCTGTGTCTTCACAGTGGGATATGATCGCGATATCGAACATGGAAGCATACTGCATCGCCTTTTTCATCAGGGAGGAACTTTTCACCGGGTTTCCGTCATCAGACACGGCAACGGCGCCGGCAAACTTCAACTCTCCGATCTCTGCAAGTTCTTCGCCTTTCAGTCCCTTTGTAATGGCTCCGATCGGATAGACGTTTACATACCCTTCTCTTTTTGCTTTGTTGAGGATGTATTTGACGACGGATTCATTATCGATGACCGGATTAGTATTTGGCATACAGGCGACTGAAGTGAAGCCTCCCCTGGCAGCACTCCTTGTACCGCTCTCTATATCCTCCTTGTATTCGAATCCGGGGTCCCTGAGATGGCAGTGGGCATCCACAAGGCCGGGAAGTACATACTTGCCCCCGGCATTGATTATTTCACATCCTTCTGTATCCATATCCTTTGAAATATCTGCTATCCTGTCATCTTCGACGAGCAGATCGTAAATGCCGTCGATCCCGGTTTTCACATCGATTATATGCCCGTTTTTAATCAGCAGCTTCATTGATCCCCCTCCTGGTCAGAAGATAAAGCAATGCCATCCTTACAGCAACACCGTTGGTGACCTGCTCATTTATCGCGGAATGCTCATGGTCCGCAACGGCACTGGTCAGTTCGACGCCACGATTTATGGGTCCCGGATGCATGATGAGTACATCTTTTTTGGCCAGGCGCAGCCTGTTTTCATCCAGCCCGAAGAACCTGGAATACTCCCTTATCGAAGGGAACAGTGCCTTTTTCTGCCGTTCAAGCTGCATTCTCAGCGAAATTATCACATCGGCGTTTATCAGTGCTTCATGCACGGTACTGTAGATCTTTACGCCCATCATTTCCATTTTCGGGGGCAGCAATGTAGCCGGACCGGAAAGCGACACTTCTGCGCCCATTTTGGTCAATCCCCAGATGTTGCTCCTTGCCACCCTGCTGTGGTAGATGTCGCCGATTATGGCAACCTTGAGCCCCCTGAGGGTACCTTTCTTCTCCCTGATTGTGAACATGTCCAGCAGAGCCTGCGTTGGATGTTCATTCATCCCGTCTCCAGCATTGATCACTGATGCTTTCACATGCTTTGCCAAAAGATGCGGAGCGCCTGACTGCGGATGCCTTATGACGATTACGTCCGTCCCCATCATATCGATTGTTTTTCCGGTGTCTATAAGAGATTCACCCTTGGCTACACTGCTTCCGGAAGAGTTGATGTTTGCGGAACTTGCGCTCATATATTTTGATGCAAGCTCGAATGAAAGCCGAGTTCTGGTACTGTTTTCATAAAACAGCGTCACTATGGATTTGCCCTGGAGATGAGGCGTCCTTTTATTGTTGGATGTAATAACGTATTTCATTGCCTTTGCAGTATCAAGGATGTATTCGATTTCCTCAGCCGTCAGATCTTTAAGCCCAAGCAGATCTTTGGATTTCAGAACCATATGTTTTACCGCCTTTTATCAGATTTGACCAGCCGGAGAGCATGTTGATGCTCCCGTATTCTAAAAAAGAGTAAGGAAACTATCCCTACTCAATGCTTTTTGCCAGGTTCGATATCGCTCAGTGTCACTTTGTTGACTCCGTCGAATTCCACGACTTTAACATTTATCATCTCCGTTCTTGACGTCGGAACATTCTTGCCCACATAATCAGCACGTATCGGCAGTTCCCTGTGGCCCCTGTCGATCAGTATGGCAAGCTGTATTATCCTCGGCCTCCCTATGTCCATCACCGCGTCTATTGCCGCACGGGCCGTCCTGCCGGTATATATGACGTCATCCACGAGCACTATGACCTTGTCCGTTACAGGAAAATTGATTTCCGTACCGTTGACGACCGGGTGCTCCGACAGCATGCTCAGGTCGTCCCTGTAAAAAGTGATGTCAAGTATGCCTACCGGCACATCCTTGCCTTCCACTTCCCGGATCTTTGACGCGATCATCTTTGCCAGGGGCACTCCGCGCCTTTGGATGCCTATGAGGCGCACGTCTTCAACGCCTTTGTTCCTCTCGATGATTTCGTGCGCGATCCTGGTAATTGCCCTCTTCATGGCGCTTTCATCCATGATTTCAGCTTTGTCGATCATATTAAGGCCACCTCCCGTTTCCTGCAATTTTCTTAAATATACTAAAAAAGCTTCCTGTCAGCGGCAGGAAGCAATAATATCACAGGCACAGCCTGTAAACAACAGACCCATATGATACCCTTCCAGCCTCACAGGACTAATTAAAAGGTTTTTCCAAATTCCAGTTTATATTAACATATAAAATTACATGTTGTCTATATCTTTTTTTAGAATATTATACGTTTTCGATATATTAAAAGTGGATCCGTTCTCAGGATATGATCCGAATCATGGGATAACCGGTTATTTCAACTTGATTTTTGAGTCCAGATGAAGTCATGGTATGACTTATCTAAGTCCAGACTATTTGATTCGGCAAATTGAATAACCTTTACGTCTTAATATTTACTTCTCCTGGCGCAGTTTCTCGACCAGGTCCATGAACTCCTGCGGCGGCTCTGCCGAATACTCCACATATTCGCCTGTACCCGGGTGTACGAACCCAAGCACGGCCGCATGGAGCGCCTGGCCTTCAAAGCCGTATTTCTGCTTTTTCCTGCCGTATACCGTGTCCCCGACCAGTGGATGGCCTATATACGACATATGGACCCTTATCTGATGAGTCCGGCCGGTCTCCAGTCTCAATTCCAGTAAAGTGGCAGATTTGAAGCGTTCCAGCACCCTGAAGTGTGTCACGGCTCTCCTGCCGCTCTTCAGGTTTACAGCCATCCTCTTCCTGTCCACAGGATGCCTTCCTATAGGCGCGTCGATTTTCCCGCGGTCGGCGGGGACGATCCCTTCCGCAACAGCTATATAGGTCCTGTTGATATCATGTTCTTTCAGCATATGCGACAAAACAGAATGGGCATTGTTATTCTTCGCGATAACCAGCACACCTGAAGTGTCCTTGTCGATCCTGTGAACGATGCCCGGCCTGATCACGCCGTTGATATCCGAAAGGGAACCGCTGCAATGTTTCAGCAGAGCATTGACAAGAGTGCCGCTGTAATTGCCTGCGGCAGGATGCACCACCATGCCCCTTGGTTTGTTGATGACGATTATATCTTCATCTTCATGTATGATATCCAGCGGGATATCTTCAGCTTCGACTTCCAGCGGCTTCGGCCCGGGTACGCTTACCTGCACGATGTCGCCGTCCTTGAGCTTATAGCCTGCTTTGACAGTTTTCCCGCCTACTGTTACGTTTCCCTGCTCTACGAGCCTTTCCACATATGACCTGGAGTAATCTCCAAGTTTGCTTGTCAGCCAGATGTCCAGGCGTTTGCCGGCATCCTCTGAAGTTATGGCAAAGGTCTCATTCCTCATTTTTTTCCTCTTCCTGGTTTGCTGTTTTTGGTTCTTTGTATATAAAAAGTATATAGACGGCCAGCATCACAGTACCGCATGTCACGGCAATATCGGCGGCATTGAATACCGGGAAAGGATATGGACCTATGTAAAACAGCAGAAAATCGATCACTTTCCCTTCAGCCACCCGGTCTATATAATTCCCTATAGCTCCTCCCAGTATCAGCCCCAGGATCGCCCTGAGGGACCTGTCATTGTTCCTGATGATCGTATAGACCAGGAAAGCCGAGATCACCGGTATCAGTACAAGGAACATCACGCCGCTGTTCTGGAATATCCCCCAGGCGCCGCCCGGGTTCCTGTGAAGCGTCAGGTAAAAAAACCTGTCAATTACCGGTATCATCTCCGTGGGTTCGATATTTCTTACAACTATGTATTTGGTGATCTGATCTATGGCAATTACCAGTATCGTTATGATTATCCAGAGCATTTCATGGACTCCTTCCGTGTCTTCCTGTATTTTTCTATACGGGTTCATCAGGCCGTCATGGCACAGGTTTATACCAACGGATAAAATCATTGAACCTGTTCCATGTATTCGGGTTCATCGGCCCCTTGACATTCCTGCCGTATACAACCGCATCCTTCAGGAAATAAAGCCCGATATACGGGCAATCGGCCAGGACCTGGCCTTTCAGTGCCTTATAGACCGCTTTCCGTGATCCTGCATCGTTTTCCATGAATAATTCAGATATATATTCGTCTGCGGCCGGGCTGCCGTAACCGGATACATTATAAGCTTCGGAATAGCCGGACGATGACGCATATTTCAGGTAACTGTCCGAATACATGAACGATATGTCCGGTATCTGCGGCACCCTGCATCCGAGAAAAGCCATTTTGTATCTGCCGTTATTGACCCTGTTCAGCATGTCTTTCCATGGAAGCTGTACAAGGGTAGTCTTTATGCCTGCTTCTTCTAGCTGGCTGCAAATCATCTGCGCAGCTTTGACGCGCATGCTGTTGTTGGAATTGACCAGGAGTTCCAGGCTGAGATACCTCCTGCTTCCTTTGATGACCTTGTAATACCCCTGCTCGTTTTTCTTCCATCCTCCCAGAGTCAGCACTTCATCAGCCGTCTTTGCGGTACTGGGATCGGTTACGTTCTTGCTTTCATCCTGAGCACTGGAATCAGCACCAGTGTTGTCTCCTCCTGCAGTGTCGGTCTCCGGACCGTCCGGCGGCCGCAAGGCATTTTCCTCTACCTTGTCGGGAATATTCCCTTTCTCTGTTTCTTTCGCGTCTTCAAGCCAGCAAGTGGGAAGTACAGGCAAATCCGCTTCTTCAGCAGCTCCCCTCAGCAACTCGTTTATGATCCTTCCCCTGTCGATGGACAGATATATAGCACGCCTTGCATATATATCGGATAATACGGGATCTTCCAGGTTCAGCGAAATGAATTCGAAATTCCTGGACGCATAACTTTTGATGGTGAGATCGGTCCTGTCTATATACTTGAGGTACTCATTGAAACCAAGGCCGACCACATCCACTTCGCCAGACTGGAATGCCCCCATTGCATCTTCGATTCTATTGAATACATTCACCTGGATTTTTTCTATATACATGCCTCCCGATACCAGTGTCTCATCGACATCCGGATACCACCAGTCATCATTCAGGACGAGCATGATACTGCCTCCGTCATATGATGCGAACCTGTATGGACCTGTCCCGACCGGTTTGAAGTCTTTCGACGCTGTGAGTACATCCACCGCCGCGAACTGGTGCTTTGGGATTACAGGGAAGGTCATCATTTCAGGCATGAATGAATTAGGCTTCTTCAATGCTATCCTGATGGTTGACGAGTCGACGGCAACACATTGGGACACATTGGCAAGCAGGGACTTATAAGGTGAATTGATCGACGGATTCAGTATCGTCTGTATCGTGAACTCCGCATCATATGCAGTAAAAGGCTCTCCGTCATGCCAGAGGATCCCGTCGCGTATGTGGAATTCCCATATCAGTCCGTCATCTGATACCGACCATCTGTCTGAAAGCAGAGGAACTGCTTTCTGGCTTTGATCAAGACGTGTCAGGCTCTCATACACGAAACCAAGGAAATCAGCAGTATATGAGTTGGAAGTCAGCAACGGATTCAGTGTATCCGGTTTTGTCGTGAAAAGATTAAGGGTGCCTCCCTTTTCCGGACCCTTGTCCAGTATGTCATCATCATTGACATATTTATGACCGCTCATATCAGACTCGTATCTCTCATGGAGCCTCTGAAGCTGCTCCAGTTCATGGCCTGTCTGGCACGCGGATAATATGACCGAAAATATTACCGCAAAAATGATTATGCTGATCCTTTTCATCTATAGCTCCTTACTGTCTTATCTGCATAAAAGCTGCCATACTGCCTGTCCTCCCCATGTCGCCCCTGTATGAAAAGAACAGGTCGCTGCGGCATTTAGTGCATATGCCGCTGTCGTGTATTTTCCCGGTATCGACGCCCGCTTCAGCCATCCTTGCTTTAATTATCCCTTTCAGATCGATCTTCCATTTCCTGTCTGATACACGGCAGTAGAACGAGTCATTATCGTATTTTTCCCTGAATAGCATGTAAACGTCTTCGTCCACTTCAAAACAGCAAAATCCGATGGATGGCCCGATAACTGCCTCGACCCTTCCTGCATCGAAACCAGGGATTTTTTTCATTTCACTTATCGCATTCGTTACTATATCCGCAAGTGTCCCTTTCCACCCTGAATGCAGCAACGCCGCAGCTTTCACCGAAGGCTCGAAAAGAAATACCGGCGAACAGTCTGCGTGGAACGTGACCATCGTGACTCCCGGAGCAGTCGTGATAAGGCCGTCCGTCCCTTTCAGGTCGCTTTCTTTCATAAGTCCCTTTCCTATGTCCCCTTCGTCGACCCGGCATACTTTTGTCCCATGCACCTGGTTAGTCAAAACGAGGCTTTCCATTCCGACTGCAGTGGCGTTGCAAATTATCCTGAAGTTTTCTATCACGTTGTCCCTGTCATCATTCCGCCCAAATCCTAGGTTCAGCGTGCTGCATTCTCCGGAGCTCACACCGCCGTGCCTCGTGCTCATGAAATGCGTAAGCATGTCCTTGTATTTGTTCAGGCTTTCAAACTCAATATATTTCAAATGTCCGTCAGTGACAAGGACCGTACCTGTTCCTATCTTTTCGTATTCCTTCAATTACTTCCCTCCGCTCTGACCACATTCACATATTATCATATCCTATATCCATTCTCAATACGGGACAGGTTTTGCACAGGCCAAAGCCGGGACAGAAAAAAACTGCCAGTCATGACATAACCGGCAGCATACATGGGATATTTTTTTATTTTCTTGGCTCTACTATAAGTTTTATAGCCGTTCTCTCCTCGCCATCGATAACGATATCCGTGAAAGCCGGGATACAGATCAGTTCAATTCCGGACGGCGCCACGAACCCACGGGCAATAGCAACTGCCTTTACTGCCTGGTTCAAAGCACCGGCGCCTATAGCCTGCATTTCTGCCACGCCTCTTTCTCTAATAACGCCTGCCAGTGCCCCTGCTACGGAGTTTGGATTTGACTTTGCTGAGATTTTTAAGACATCCATGATAATAACCCCCTATTGCATGCCATATTATATTTTATATTATTATAGAAAAATTCTACATTAAAACCCAAATTCCTCTTTAATAGTCTAAAATTTAGTAAAATAAAATCAATTTATACGTTTATTCATTGTATTGCGTATACAATCGTATATTTGCATTTTCCGGCCTGGAACAGTCACGCCCTGTAAGTATAGCAAAATATGATATGTCATACGCTGAACACATTTGATATACGGCGGATCCCAGTAGCCCTCCCTGTATCCTCATCGATATCCAGGAGCACTGCATTGAACTGCACAGGGCCTTTTGCCACTTCGAAACGTACAGGCATCGAAGTGCGGAATTTTTCGATCACAAGTTCCTTTTTTACTCCGATCACGCCTTCATAAGGCCCTGTCATGCCTGCGTCGCTTATGAAAGCCGTTCCGCATGGCAATATCCTCTCGTCTGCAGTCTGGACATGGGTATGGGTGCCGATCACGGCGCTGACTCTGCCGTCAGCATGCCAAGCTAGCGCGCATTTCTCGGAAGTAGCCTCAGCATGGAAATCCACGATTACTGCCTTCACCTGTCTTTTCAGCATCTCAAGTTCCATGTCCAGAGTTTTGAACGGGCAATCGACAGGTTCCATGTAGATCCTTCCAAGAAGGCTTATAACACCAAGCCTTCCGTCTATTATCACAGTGCCTTTCCCGGGTAGTTCCGCAGGATAGTTGGCAGGCCTGGCGATCCTTGTGTCACTGTCGATGAAAGTGGTGATTTCTTTCTTGGACCATGTGTGGTTCCCCATTGTGACAGCATGTATTCCGCAGCTGTAAAGTTCCTGTGCCGTCACATATGTAATTCCGGAACCGCCGGCTGCGTTTTCGGCATTTGCGACGCAGTAATCGAACCTGTACTGGCTGCGCAGTTCTCCGATATATTGTTTTACCGCTTTCCTTCCAGGGCCGCCTACTATATCTCCTATAAACAATACCTTCAAATCTCTTATCCTCCGTCAATAATAATATGTGCGTGATTTATTTTACTATAACATAAAAAGCGTGCAATGCACGCTTTTTATTTCGATTCCGATTTCATTTTGCATATTCGATCGCTCTTGTTTCACGAATGACATTGACCTTTATCTGTCCGGGATATTCGAGTTCGCTTTCGATCTTCTTTACTATTTCCCTTGCTTTCAATACTATTTCATCGTCAGAAACATCTTCCGGCTTGACTATTATCCTTATTTCCCTGCCTGCCTGTATGGCATAGCACTTGTCAACACCGGGGAAGGAATTCGCTATCTCCTCCAGTTTCTCGATCCGTTTGATATACGATTCAAGCGTCTCTCTTCTTGCTCCCGGTCTTGCTGCGGAAATCGAATCGGCTGCCTGTACAAGTACGGCTATGATCGATGTAGGTTCCACGTCTCCGTGATGTGCCATTATGGCATTCACTACTTCGTTTCCTTCCTTGTACTTCTTGGCAAGTTCTGCGCCAATCGTGATATGAGAACCTTCCATTTCATGGTCGACAGCTTTGCCTATGTCATGCAGCAGCCCGGCTCTTTTCGCCAGATTCACATCTGCTCCCAGCTCGGCTGCCATCAGGCCTGCGAGGGTCGCCACCTCGATGGAGTGGTTCAATACGTTCTGACCGTAACTTGTCCTGAACTTGAGCTTCCCGAGAAGTTTGACCAGTTCGGGATGCAATCCGTGCACTCCGGTCTCGAATGTGGCCCTGTCGCCTTCCTGGCGTATCGTGTTGTCGACTTCTTTCTTGGCCTTTTCTACCATTTCTTCGATCCTGGCGGGATGGATCCTTCCATCAAGAATAAGCTTTTCAAGGGTAATCCTTGCCACTTCTCTTCTTATGGGATCAAAACCTGAGAGAATAACTGCTTCCGGAGTATCATCGATGATAAGGTCTATTCCGGTAAGAGTTTCGAGAGTCCTGATGTTCCTTCCTTCGCGGCCTATAATGCGGCCTTTCATCTCATCATTGGGCAGTGGTACGACAGAAACTGTTGTCTCCGATACATGGTCGGCAGCACATTTCTGTATCGCTGTGGCAATAATCTCTCTTGCCTTTATGTCTGCCTCTTCCCTGGCCTTTGCTTCCAGATCCTTCACAAGTACTGCCATTTCGTGCTTCACTTCATCTTCAACGTTCCTGAGGAGATACTGTTTCGCTTCTTCAACGGTCAGTCCGGATATCCTCTCCAGTTCCTCAAGCTGCTTCCTGTGAAGTTCCGCTGTCTTTTCCTGGGTGGCCTGTATCTCTTTCAGCTTTCTGTTCAGCAACTCATCCTTCTGCTCAAGTGATTCCACTTTTTTGTCCAGAGCTTCTTCTTTCTGGACGAGCCGCCTTTCCAGCCTCTGGATCTCGTTCCTTCTCTCCTTGATTTCCCTGTCGAGTTCGATCCTGCTTCTGTGGACCTCTTCCTTAGCTTCGAGCAATGCTTCCCGCTTTTTGCTTTCGGCTGTTTTCAAAGCTTCATTGATGATCCGCCTGGATTCCTGCTCAGCGCTTCCGATTTCAGCTTCAGCCTGGATCTTTCTGCGGTTATAACCGATCCGAAATGATATAAAAGAAGCAATTACTGCTCCGATTGCAAGGCCAATCAAAATCCCAATAGCCAAATCAAAAATAGCACACACCTCCTGTTATTCAGTTTTCAATGGTCAGTCGCCGGTCCCGGGAATGAACGGCCGGCTTCAATCAACAGCCTGCCCTTCTGCACGGGCAGGCCCGATTTAAGCCAACAACCGGTCCTTTCCTGTCAGCACCGGCTGGTTTCAATGCTCAAACAGCCTGTAATGTCTGTTTTCTTACGAAACATAGCTTAATTGTAAACTTTTTTAATTTTTATGTCAAGAAAAACAAAACTTCCGTCACAATGCACAAACGCATGACCGGCTTGCCAGAGCCGTTCCGTCTCTTATAAGAGTCTACCCGGCCTGATGCGTCCGGAAACAGTAAAATTTCAGGCAGAAGCTGGAGATAACAGCTTTTTGAATTCAGTTCTGCCGCGCATGCCGTCAAAAGCGCTGTTGTTCCTTATATCCTCGATAAGGGACCTGTCAGCTTCAACTGCGGCTTTCAAATTCTCCAGGGCTATGTCATACCTTCCAAGCATTGCATATACGGCAGCAAGGTTATACTGCAGTTCACCGTCAGCCGGCTTTATTTTCAGAGCTGTACTGTATGCATCGATGGCGTCGTTGTAATGGCGCATCTCTGTCAACACCGCGCCAAGATAATAATATATCTCAAGTTCTTCAGGATTCAGATCAAGAGCATTCCTGAAAGCGGCAGCCGCATCCATGTACCTTTTTTCTTCCATCAGGCAAATGCCCATATTGAAAAACAGGCTGTAATTGCCGGGATCCCTTTTAATACCCTCCTCATAAATGTCCAGCGCTTCTTCCCGCCTGCCCTCCAGGCTGAGTGCGATCCCAAGGTTGTTATACGCTTCGGCAAAGTCGGGGCACAACTCAATGGTTTTCATATATGCTTTTATAGCCGCCTGCCTGTCACCGGACTCATCCAGCGCCAGTGCCATATTGTACCACCCTTTGTGGAAATCCGGTCTGAGCTTCACTGCTTCATTATAAACGGCCGCGGCATCTTTCCAGAGCCCCTTTTTCGCCAGCGCGTTTGCTTTGTTATACCAGGCCGGATGGTTGACAGGATCCAGCATCAGGATCTCGTCTAATATGGTAATGGCCTCATCTGTCTTATTCTGTTTCATCAATACCTTTGCCAGTTCTTCGCGGGCTTCTTTACTGTCCGCTTTCAGCCTGCACGCTTTTCTGAGTTCTTCTTCAGCCTCTTCCAGCCTCCCGGCCTCAGAATACAGCCTTCCCCATACGTAATGCGGCCGATAGGACGAATCGTCGGCAGGAATCTTTTTCATGACCTCCGTACCTTTGTCAGCCTGACCCATCATCACATAGGTATATGACAGGTTCTCGAGCGTTTCGGTATCATCAGGCCTAATTTCAAGGGATTTCTCATAAAAACCCGCAGCCTTTTCGTATTTCCCCAGCATAAATGAAGTATTCCCAAGATTATAGTAAATAGTACACCTCTCATCGTCCGCACCGCTGAAAAGCTGGAGGGATCTTTGGAATGCATTGTGTGCCTCCCCGTAAAAACCCTGTTCGTAGCAGAGGCATCCGAAATTGTAAAACAGCGCGAAAGAGTTGCCGGCTGCTTTCGCTAAAGTCCAGTAAACATTCATAGCGCTTTCATTTTCGCCCTTGTTCAGCAAAGTATTGGCATGTACAAGACATTTCCTGAAATTAGTCCTGATATCATCGGACAAGAAGCCCAGGTCATCGATTATCTCGGAAAGCGGCTTCTTCTTTTTGATGCAATTGATGCCTTCCGCCGGAAAAGATGAAAAGGGCTTGTCCGGAGCAACGCTCCTGACAAGTCCTTCATATACGCCCTTCGCTCTGAAGTTTTTGATCATTTTCCTGTAATCATGGATCAGCAGCACTGACGGAGGGATTATTCCGAAAAGTATGTAAACCGCTTCTACCTGCATCAGCACATCAACATCGTATATAAAGCTCATTATCGATATCGCAGCCGCAAAGACCTGCAGGCAGACGGGAATAAGCATAAGAAGGCTCTTTCTTTTCATTGCCCTGTATAGTGAATAGACAAGCAATAAAAGCATCAGGAAAATGATGAACCCGTTGACGATCGTCATGACGATCCCCCTTAATCATTCATCTTTTTGAGCCATCTGCATTTCGTGCCACTGCTGTCTTGTTATAAGCACCTGCCTTGGTTTGCTGCCTTCATAGCCGCTGATGATGCCCCTGGCTTCCATCTGGTCTATGATCCTTGCCGCTCGTGCATATCCCACCCTGAACTTGCGCTGTATAAAGGATACTGACGCCTGTCCCGCATCGATCACGAGCTCGATAGCCTGAGGCAGCAGTTCGTCATTGTCACCTCCGCTGTCACCCTCATCAGTTGCTCCGTCATTATTTATCTCTTCGATAATTTCGTCATCATACCTGGTATCGCCCTGGGCCTTGACGAATTCGACCACTCTCTCCACTTCCGCGTCCGTTATGTTTGCGCCCTGTATCCTGATCGGTTTCGGTTTTCCAACGGGATGGAGCAGCATGTCGCCTCTTCCGAGCAGTTTTTCGGCTCCGGCCATATCGAGTATCGTCCTGGAATCCACCTGTGAAGAAACCGCGAATGAGATCCTGGATGGTATATTCGCCTTAATGACTCCCGTGATGACATCCACCGAAGGCCTCTGTGTCGCAAGCACCAGGTGCATCCCGGCCGCTCTTGCCATCTGTGCAAGCCGGCATATGGCGTCTTCGACCTCATTGGGCGCGACCATCATCAAATCGGCAAGCTCGTCTATTATTATAACTATCTGCGGCATAAGGGGCTGGTCGCCTGTCCGGGACACCAGTTCGTTATAACCTCTGATATCCCTGACATTCTTATCAGCAAAAAGCTTGTACCTGTTCACCATCTCCTGTACTGCCCAGTTGAGCGCTCCTGCAGCTTTTTTGGGGTCAGTGACGACAGGGATCAGCAGATGTGGTATGCCGTTATACACGTTAAGTTCAACTACCTTCGGATCTATAAGAAGCAGCCTGACCTCATCCGGAGAAGCCTTGTAAAGGATGCTCACTATAAGGCAGTTGATGCAGACACTTTTGCCGGAGCCGGTCGCGCCAGCGATCAACAGATGCGGCATCTTTGCTATATCAGCCACCACCGGTTCTCCCGAAATGTCTTTTCCCACGGCAAATGCCAGTTTTGAGGTATGCTGAACGAATTCATTGGACTCAAGCACTTCCCTCAGTCGTACCATGTTGATTTCCTTGTTGGGCACTTCTATGCCAATGGCGGCTTTCCCCGGTATAGGCGCTTCTATCCTTATTCCGGGCGCAGCCAGGTTCAATGCTATGTCGTCCGACAGATTGACTATCCTGCTCACCTTGACACCGGCACTCGGCTGAAGTTCATACCTGGTTACCGTCGGTCCCCTTGTGACATTTATGACTTTAGCTGAAACACCGAAGCTGTACAATGTCTCTTCAAGTTTCTTCGCGCCTTCAAGGGCCTGGTTGCGGTGGGCCCTTGAGTTTCCTGAATCAGAAGGCTCTTCTATCAGCAGATCATAAGGCGGGTATGTATATTTCGTGTTCTGCTTTTTCGCAGTCGACGGCCCTTTTATTACGATCTCCTGCAGACCAGGTCCGCGGTCTTCTTCACTGCCGTCATCAGCGCTTTTCCTGGCCGGTTTCTTCTTCTCCCGGGATTTCCTTATATCTTCGGCGACAAGCTCAACAGGTGATATCTCTGGTCCGGCAAAATCTTCATCTGTTCCGGATTCAATCCCAATTTCAGTTTCGTCCTCATCTTCAGGGACAGGATCGTTTTTCGCCGCGCCTCCCCTGGTTCTCTGCTGCTTTTTTAGTTCCCTCGCCGTTTTTTCGATCCTGAAATCTATAACTTTCGGTTTATCGAAACGCAGCGTTATCTCGTCCCCATCTTCCTCTATCACAGGCTGCGTATCGTCCATATCCTCTTCGTCAACACGTTTTGGCTTCTTTTTCCTTACAAAAAGGCCCCGTATATTCCTGATGAAATCGGCGATGGATTTGTTGGTCAGCAGGATTATATCGATCAGTGACAATGCTGTAAGTATAATGATGGTCCCCGGCACCTGGAACGTGACAAGGAAAGGAAGGCTGATAAGGCCGCCAATGACGCCTCCTCCCGACAGCGCAGTACCATCGGTGTAGAACCGTTCCAGCGCC
Organism: Clostridiales bacterium; assembly: GCA_035361135.1. Taxonomy (GTDB): domain Bacteria; phylum Bacillota; class Clostridia; order Acetivibrionales; family DTU013; genus DTU013. The sequence goes on from DAOSCC010000010.1 coordinate 21,593, forward strand.
TTGATCGGAGTGAGGCCTGTATAGTTTTCAGGTTTATATATCCCCGTCTGTATAAGCGCCGATACGAGCGCAAACAATATCAACACGTACAGCGGTTTTCTCCTTATGTCGAGCCTGTCATACGCGACTATGAGAAGCGCTCCGTACAGGATGACCAGAGGAGGTATCAGGAACGCAGGTATCCCCAGTATTCCGAGAGACGCTTCTCTCAGGAACATGCCGAACTGTCCTATCGAGTTCTTTATATAGAAGCTGAGCAGCATCAGTACTCCGAAAGCGAGCACCAGTATTCCCTGGATTTCGTTAAAGTATGCAACTTGCACCTGCTTTGAAGCCCTGCGTTTTTTCTTCTGTACTTTCTTGCTTTTCAAAACAACACCCCCGGTGAATGATTCAAATAAGCGCATGAATTTCAGGATGCATATCCCGGCAGTTGATCGGTCAGCAAATATCACAGGGTCGTCCCCCGATTCTCCAATATCACTATACCATATTCCTGCCTCATATTCCAGAGTTGTACAGCAGCGCTCTCCTGCCTGCGATAACGTTGGCTTTTTCCGTATTCTATACATAAGCCGGTATATTGTCCCCTAATTCTGTACAGGCATGTTTCGACAGCAAATTCAATATGTTGTATTATTTCAACAAAGAAAAAAGGATTTTAGCATTTTATGTCTAATTATTACATAAACAATATTTATTTATGTCTAATTATTGCATAAACAATATTTATTTATGAAGGTTGGTATCGAACTATGAAAATACTATCTTCAATAGCAGAGTCTATCAAATCAGTTCCGGGCTTTTTGAAGAACATCCCGAAGTTTTTCAAGGATATAAGGAAAATACGCACAAAACTGATCCTTGTATTCATGATACCGATCCTGCTGATAGCAGTACAGGGCATCATGACCTATACCAATTCTTCAAGGATGGCCAGGGAAAACATGACGGAATCATTCGTGTCATCGATGGAGAACAGCGGGAAATACCTCGAGGTCATACTCCAGACGATG